>JAAEZL010000024.1:0-12445 GCA_018222875.1 Algicola sp. | reverse complement strand
ATTTGCATGTATCTCCAGCAATACTTGATAAAGCATTTCCAAAAGTGAATTTTTCGCCAGAAATGAATCAGTTATATCAGTTTAAAAATACATCACGAAAACAGCTGTTACAACAACTGCGTTGGAACGAATTTTATGCGCATATGCAACGAGTTTTAGTGAAAGTTGATCGTGCAAGTATGCACCATAGTTTAGAAGTGCGTGTGCCATTTTTAGATAGGCAGACTATAGAAAAATCCTGGGAATTCTCCTTAAATTTAAAACATAAGTCAGATCTAAAAAAGCCATTAAAGGAACTTTTAAATACTAAAATTCCAGAATCGATTGTCAATACAAAAAAAATGGGTTTTACAGTGCCTTTATACGATTGGCTTCATACCACTTTAAAAGCAGACGTGGAAGCTCATGTTTTTGATAAGCCGTTTTATGGGGAAGCGATTATAGATGTCCCTGTTTTACAACAATATGTTACCGACTTTTTCGATAAAAAACATAATAATTCCTGGGGAGTTTGGCATATCTATGCTTGGCAAAAATGGTCAACTATTCATGTGTGAAACGGAGGTTTTAACTCTTTGTTTTTAAGATGCTTTAATGTCATTTTTGTAAGTGTTGTGGAAATAAAATTACTATCTTCGTAACGCATTTATATGAATCATATTCGAACTCAAATATTGCCCTCTAAGCAAAGCTTTGCTAAAATTAGAGCGCCTCATGAATTAAATTTAAAAGCCATAGCTATTTATGTAGCTACTGGGTTTTTTTTTGAAAGTGATACTTTTTACAAAGATGAGGTTTGTTTATTGCCAGCACATGATCATACGTTTGATGATGAAGGGTATCTTCTTGAAAGTAAACCCTGGTTTGAATGGTATTATTCACCAAGAGAACTAAGTTTTCAGGATGCACTTGATGAATATCAATCACTTTTAAAGCTAATAATTAAAGAGCAAACGGGTGACTCTAAAGTTATTTTGCCTCTGTCAGGAGGTTTAGATAGTAGGAGTCAGGCTTTAATTTTTAAAAATTTGAATTGTGATGTTCAATCGTATAGCTATTCGTTTAAAGGTGGTTTTCCTGAACATAAAATCAGTGAAAAAATAGCCAAAACATGCGGTTTTAAATTTCAGAAATTTGAAATTCAAAAAGGGTATTTATGGGAATGTATTGAAGATTTAGCGAAGATTAATGGTTGCTATTCGGAATTTACACATCCAAGACAAATGGCTATTTTAAATGATTTAAAACAAATGCAAGGTGAATTTTCACTCGGACATTGGGGAGATGTTTTATTTGATAGAGGTGTGCCAGAAGGAACTAAAGCATCAGAAATAATTCCGTTGCTTTACAAGAAAATGGTCAAAAAAGACGGATTAGAATTGGCAAAGCAATTGTGGAATCATTGGTCTATTGAAGGTGATTTTGAAACGTATTTAACTCAAAGGTTAGAAACTTTGTTGTCAAAAATTAAAATTGATAATGTCAGCGCAAAAGTGAGAGCCTTCAAAACTACACATTGGGCACACCGTTGGACATCAACTAATTTATTGATTTTTGAGAACGCACATTCAATCAATTTGCCGTATTATGATAATCGCATGTGTGAATTCATTTGTACAATTCCCGAAGAATACCTTGCCGATCGAAAATTACAATTGGCACACTTAAAGACCGATAATGCTTTAGCCTCTATCACCTGGCATGATCAAAAACCGTTTAGTATTAAGAACTATAAATACAATAAAGTGCCTTATAATCTTCCTTACAGAGTCGCTGATAAATTAAAGAGAGAACTTAAAGGAGCATTCGGAAACCCACATATTCAAAGAAATTTTGAACTTCAGTTTTTAGGAAAAGATAATGATAAGAAATTAAGGCAATACTTATATGAAACGTCGTATTTAGATTTTATTCCAGAAACTATAATAACTTCATTTTATGATAAATTTAAAAATGAAGATTATGTCAAATATTCGCATTCAGTGAGTCAGTTGTTAACCTTGTCTTTATGGCATAAACTTTTTTATTCATCTTAATAATGAAAGTATCGGTCATTATTCCTGCATATAACGCAAGCCAGTTTATTACTAAATCTTACACAAGTATTTTGAATCAAAATATAGAAGATTTTGAAATCATTTACGTCGATAATAATTCTTCAGATACAACTTTAGATGAAATAAAAAAGCTGAGTAAAACAGATGATAGAGTCTCTTGGTATGTTCAAAAAACTCAGGGAGCAGGACCAACGAGAAATAAAGGTCTGGAAAAAGCAAAAGGGAACTATTTGTATTTTTTTGATGTAGATGATGAAATTTATCCAAATGCACTCAATAGAATGATTGACGTTTTAGATCATCATCCAGATATTGAAGCCGTTTTTGGTAAGATGATGAAATCTGATAAAAGTATTTCGGAAACTCCTATACCTCACGATGAAAGCCACGAACTTATTATTAAACCGAAGCCATTTTGGGGATTGCAATGGTTTTCCAGTTTAAAAACGGTAGTTGGTCCGCCAGCTTTTTTATACAGAAAAGAGGTTTTTAATAAAATTGGAGGTTATAACGAAGCCCTTCGAATTGGTCAGGACACAGCATTAGATATAAAATTAGGTATGACATGCAATGTGGCTTTTCTAGACACTTATGTTTACCTTTATTATAAACACACAACCTCTACTATTGAACAGTTTAAAGAAAAAACATCCAGAGCTTCGCTTCAGTGGCCAAGATTTGTTAAAGAGCATCTGCCTTTTTATTTAGAGAATAAACATGAAACAGAATTTGGTCAAAAGTTTTTAAGACAGCTTTATCATATATTAGGCAAACAAATTTATTCTACAAAAGGATTGGTTAATCGTTACACTTTTAAAAATCAATTACTTTCTGAAATTAAAGCCGTAAATCCACCATTACTTATCCGTTTGTATCTGAATATTCTGGTTTTATTTCCATTTTCTTCTGTACTTAAGTTTTACAGTTATTATTTAGTGCCTTATATTGTGAAAAAATAATAGAGTTTCGGGAAGTATTATGATACATCTTTTAAAACATGCACATAGAAAGTACCTGATTTCAAGATTATATGTCAAGTACGTTAAAGATAACCCTGTCATACAACAAGATATTGAACGTAATATTTCAGCGCGAGGTTGTAAAGTGAATCCTGATATTCTTAAAAAAAAGTTTAATCATTTAATGCTGTATTATCCGGAATATGCCGAGATTTTTTTCTGGAGAATTACTGCAAGATATCATCCTTGGAAACCATACTTTGTCAACGATTTTAATTGTAAGATTTTTGGAAGCACTAAAATAGATGGAGGCCTTATGTGTAGCCATCCGTTCGCAACAGTTATCAATGCAAAATCTATTGGTAAAAATTTTCAATTTCGAAATAGCTTAACCATTGGTAATAAACACAACGATAATTCTAAAATACCAAGTATTGGTGATAATGTAACAGTAGGCGCAAATGTTGTCATTATTGGAGATATTACTATTGGAGACAATGTTATAGTAGGAGCGGGCTGTGTAGTAGTTAAAGATGTGCCTTCAAATGTTGTGGTTGCAGGTAATCCTGCAAAAATAATTCGATCATTAAATGATGAATAAACGTATAAAATTATTGTTTACGATTTCTAATTTTAATACAGCTGGAAGCGGAAAAGTTGTTTATGATTTAGTTAATGGTTTAGATAAAAAAAAGTTTGACATCCATATTGCTTGTGGAGATAATAAAGGTGTGTTTTTTAAAGAGGCTGAAGCTTTAGGTTTACCGATTCATATTTTTGAAACTAAAACACATTACAGACCTTATTATTCGTTGTTGTTTAGAGTACGTCATATTTCTAAATTTTATAAAACTCATGGGTTTGATATTGTGCATTCCTGGCAGTGGAGCAATGACTGGACCGAAGCACTTGCTGCTCGCCTCATTGGCATAAAATGGATCTATACCAAAAAGGCTATGGGCTTCAATAAACACTGGAAAATAAAAAGTTTTTTGGCTAATTTTATTGTGACTATTAACGATGAAATGAAGCAATATTTTCCTAATAAGAAAGCTCAAAAATTAATTCCGATAGGTATCGATACAGAGTATTACAGTCCTGAACACTTCGAAAAAAAACCTTCAGATGCATTTAAAATAATTACTGTAGCTAATTTGGTTCCAGTAAAGGGCATTGAAGTTCTTATTAATGCTATACATCAGCTTAATGATCCTGAAATTACTTTAGATGTTCTTGGTGATTGTTCAAATAATTATGGACAAAAAATGAAACAGCTTTGTCAAACTTTAGACATTTCAAATCAAGTTACTTTTCATGGTAAAAAATTAGACGTCAGGCCTTATATTGCTGAATCTGATATGTATGTAATTCCGACTTTAAATCAAGGAAGAAAAGAAGGTATGCCTATGGCTTTAGTTGAAGCGATGTGTATGGGAATTCCAATTTTAGGTTCAGACATCACAGGAATTAATTTTGTGCTTAAAGAATTTCAGACTTTATTGTTTGAAGCAGGAAATTCAGAAGAATTAAGCCAAAAAATAAGCCGTTTGAAATCATTAAGTTCTGAAGAAAGACAACACATAGGTGAGCGGTTAAGGCAATATTGTATCGATAATTTTTCGATGAAGACATTTATATCAGATCACGAAGCATTATATACTAAACTTATGAGCTCTTAAGATGTCAAAATTCAATAAACATATTGTAATTGTGGGGACAGCAAGAAGCGGAACCAGCTGGCTTTCAGAAACAATGGCATCACAACATCGCTATCGAATGCTATTTGAACCAGAGCATGAGACACAAACTAAAAAAGGCTATTTGTTATGTGACAAATGGATTAGTTCACAAAATGCCTCTAAAGAAGTTAAGCATTATCTGGAACAGGTTTTTAGTAACCGTGTCGATTGTGACTGGATTGCTCAAAACAGTAATCGTAAATTCAAAAGACATTTATGGCCTTTTATTCCCAAAAAGTTTATCATCAAGTTTGTTAGAGCTAGTTTAATGGGTCAATTCATTAATGAAACTTATGGTATTCCGGTTATTCATCTCATTAGAAATCCTTACGACGTCCTTAAATCTCAGCAAAAAGTTAAATTTCCTTGGTTGTATGATTTGTCTCATTTTGCTAATCAAAAAGCATTAACAACTCTTATTAAAAGTGAGTATAACATCGATCTAACAACGTATAAAGACCTGTCAGATTTAGAAAAATTGACATTGCGATGGTGTATTGAAAACGTATTGCCTATAGAACGTTTTGACTTGTATACAAAACATGTTAAAGTGGTTACATATGAGGAGTTATTCTCTAATATTAGCGTATTCTACAATTTATGTAACGAATTTAATTTGGAGCCAATGTCTAACTTAGAAGATTTCTACAGGAAACCATCTTCAAAAACACATCCAGATAGTAACCTGCTGAAAGAGCATAAAAAGTCTGTTGACTGGACCGAATATGAGCTAAAAAAAATCAATAAAATTCTGGATAGTTTTAAAACCACACTGTATCCAAGACAATAAATAATTTTTAGTGTATGCTCTTTAATTCTATCGATTTTGCAATGTTTTTACCAATAGTGTTTGTGCTCTATTGGTTGTTGGCAAAATATCCACTAAGAGCACAAAATATATTATTGGTCTTAGCCAGTTATATTTTCTATGGATGGTGGGATTGGCGTTTTTTGTCTTTAATTCTATTTAGTACAGTTGTTGATTATGGTATTGGAGTGTATCTTGATAAGACATCAGATGCTAAAAAGCGAAAGTATTTACTTTGGGCTAGTATTGGAGTTAACATCGGACTTCTAATGTTCTTTAAGTATTTTAATTTTTTTGTTGACAATTTTGTGACTGCTTTTACCTTTTTTGGAGCTGAAATCAAACCAACAAGTCTCAATATTATACTACCAGTAGGAATCAGCTTTTATACCTTTCAAACACTTAGCTACACGATTGATGTTTATAAAAAGAAACTCAAACCAACTCATGATTTTATTCAGTTTTCAGCCTTTGTATCGTTCTTCCCACAATTAGTAGCGGGTCCAATTGAACGGGCTACCAGATTATTGCCTCAATTTAAAGTGAAACGCGAGTTTAATAAACTGCAGGCTGCAGATGGTATGCGTCAAATTTTATGGGGTTTGTTTAAGAAAATTATAATCGCTGATATCTGCGCTAAGTATGTCAATGTGATTTTTGAAAACTATGAAACCATGTCTGCAAGTTCATTAATCTTAGGAGCTGTTTTATTTGCTTTTCAAATTTATGGTGACTTTTCCGGTTATAGCGATATTGGTATTGGTACTGCAAGATTATTTGGTTTCAATTTGATGCAGAATTTTGCTTTTCCTTATTTTTCAAGAGATATAGCAGAATTTTGGAGGCGTTGGCATATTTCTTTATCTACCTGGTTTAGAGATTATGTTTATATTCCTTTAGGAGGCTCAAAAGGATCGAAGTTATTTCAAATACGAAACGTGTTAATCATTTTTTTGGTGAGTGGTTTTTGGCATGGAGCTAACTGGACTTTCATTGTTTGGGGAGCACTTAATGCTGTATTGTTTTTACCACTTTTAATACGGAAAAGAAATAGAAAACATAAAGATATTGTAGCTAAAAATAAGATTTTGCCGCACTGGATTGATCTTGTTAAAATCTTAAAAACATTTGTGTTGACTTGCATCGCATGGGTTTTTTTTAGATCTGATACCATTTCAGATGCCTACAATTATTTGGTGAATATGATAGACGTCTCAGTACTTGATGCTCCTATAGAAATCCAAACCTACCTATATGTGTTTTTAGTGTTTTTTATTTGTATAGAATGGATAGGAAGACGTCAGCAATATGCCATTGAAACGACGCTCTTTAAATATCCCAGATTTTTGAGATGGTCTTTTTATTATCTCATTACTATGGTTATATTTTTATATGGAGGAGAGACGCAAACGTTTATATATTTTCAATTTTAGATATGAAAAATTTCATTTTTAAAGTCATTTTATTTTCAGTTTTAATACTGCTGTCTTTTGTATATCTCAATTCTAAAAGGTCCATTTTATTTGTTGAAAATTTTACCACACATAAAAGCACATATGACATTATCAATCTTGGAAACTCCCATGGTGCAAATATTAGTTATGTTAAACTAAATGGAAAAACGTTTCAACGTGCAGGCAATACCTTATTTTATGATTTGCAGAACTACAACTATGTAAAAGAACACCTTGAAGACGATGCCGTTGTGATTATTCCAGTGTCCTATTTTTCATTTGGACTTGATGAAAACAGAACAGATTATGCAGATTCTGATGCATTTGTAAATTATTATTACATGTTTTTACCGCATTCAAGCATCTATGATTATTCATTTAAAAAAAATATTCAGGTGTACCTGAATCAGGTTAAAGAGAATTACCATAGTGTTATTGATGAACGGTTTTTTCTGGTTGAAAAAGAAGTTGATGATTCCATAGCACTTGACGAAAAATTAGAAAACCATGCTATCATGAGAGCAGAATCGCATAAAATTATGGCAGACTATTCAGATTCCAAAAAAAATGTAATCTACTTAAGTTCATTAATCGAAGATATTATTCAGAATGGTCATAAACCTGTCCTGTTAACTATGCCATATGCAGATAATTATAACTCAAAATTCAATGAAGCTTGGTTAGATGAACACTATTATCAGTATATGAATACGATTAGAGATAAATATCAAGTACCTTATTTAAACTATAGTGTTGATGATAGAATTAGTACAAACGATTCATTATTTTCTAATTCTGACCATTTGAATGATAAAGGCAGAGCATTATTTAGTGATATCCTTTTTGAAGATTTACGTGAAATTCAAGTTTTGAGAAAATGATTGTTATACATTTGAATCCTAATCTAAGTTTAACATAGCGTAATTTATGCTTTTTAATTCTATCGATTTTACTATTTTTTTACCAACTGTATTTGCACTGTACTGGTTGTTGTCAAGATATCCACTACGCGTACAAAATACGTTACTTGTCATAGCTAGTTATGTGTTTTACGGATGGTGGGACTGGAGGTTTTTATCATTAATTTTATTTAGTACGATAGTTGACTATAGTATTGGCGTATATCTCAATACAACTTCAGACAACAAGAAGCGTAGGTATTTACTGTGGACAAGCATTGTTGCTAATATTGGATTACTCATGTTTTTTAAGTATTATGGTTTTTTTGTTGATAATTTTGTGACGGCTTTTACCTTTTTTGGTGCTGAAATACAACCCGATACTTTAAATATCATATTACCAGTTGGTATTAGTTTTTACACATTTCAAACGCTAAGTTATACCATTGATGTATATAAAAGAAAGCTGGAACCAACTCAGGATTTTATTCAGTTTGCAGCCTTTGTGTCGTTTTTTCCTCAGTTAGTTGCTGGTCCTATTGAAAGAGCAAAACACCTGTTGCCTCAGTTTGAAGTTAAGAGACATTTTGATAGCAATTTTGCTATGAGTGGAATATATCTCATTATTTGGGGTTTGTTTAAAAAAGTAGTTATAGCCGATAATTGCGCATTTTTTGTCAATCAAATATTTAATGGCAGTTCTGGCTATTCTTCAGCAGAATTATTTCTTGGAGCTGTACTGTTCGGGTTTCAGATTTATGGAGATTTTTCAGGATATTCTGATATTGCCATTGGTGTGGCAAGATTATTTGGATTCTCATTAATGGTAAATTTTTCCTTTCCTTATTTTTCAAGAAATATAGCTGAATTCTGGAGGCGTTGGCACATCTCGTTATCAACATGGTTTAGAGATTACGTCTATATTCCTTTGGGAGGTTCAAGAGGAACTACATCCAAACAAATTCGAAATGTACTAATCGTATTTCTTGTCAGTGGTTTTTGGCATGGTGCAAATTGGACGTACATTATTTGGGGAGCAATTCATGCCTTGTTGTTTTTACCTTTATTAATTTTCAAGCGAAATAGAACTTACGTAGACCATCATAAAATAACCTCTGGGCAACTCCCTAAAATAATCTTTACCTTTATGTTGGTCACCTTGGCCTGGATCTTTTTTAGAGCTGATACGGCCAGCCATGCTATAAATTACATTATAGATATGTTCCGTTTTGAAAGTATGACTTTAGCAACGTTTTATAAAAATAGTAAATCTTTGCTTTTCAGTATGATAATTATTGTCAGCATACTAATCATGCTCACTTTCGAATTTTTATCTGCTCAAAAGCATAAAAAAGAAGTGATATTATCGCCTTATTTAGCAGTTTTTATAGCAATACTTATTACATTTATGGGTGTATTTAAAAATCCATCTGACTTTATTTACTTCCAGTTTTAATTATGATGCTATTCTTAAAAAAAATCAGTAAACTTCTCTTTGTTTTTATAATACTTACAATGGTCTTGTCTTTTGGAAGTCTTTATTTGCTAAGACAGTCAAGTTTCTATAAATCCTCATTTTTAGTGAATGCTGTTTCCCAAGATAGTTTTGAGTACATTATTTTAGGTGCAAGTGACGGGTTAACGACGCTCAATACGAAAGTTATTGATTCAACATTGTCAATAGAAGGGATTAATTTGGCAATGGATGATACATCATTATCTAGTCATTATTTAATGCTTCAGCATTTTTTAGCTGAAGGTAAGCAGGCTGAATATTGTATTTTAGTTTCCAGAGCATCAAGTTTTAATACGTATTCGAACACGCTAAATGGTAATGATTACAGGTTTTTAATGTATACTAACAGACCATATGTGTCTGATTATTACAGGCAGTTTCCTGGTGCTAATGCTAAGATTTTGCATTATTCAAAATGGTTGCCTCAATTAGGAGTATCGTATTATAATGCTGAATTATTTTATCCTTCAATAGTTTCATTATTTAAGCCTGAAATGCGAAATCATTTTGATGAAAAAGGTAATTTTTCATATCCTATTTTAAATGCAAATGACCAGTCAATTACAAAATTAACAGAAGAACCTGTTGAGTTTTTAAATCCGTATGTAATCAAAATTAAGGCTTTGTGTGAAGCACATAACATGAAACTGATATGCTACATTCCTCCCAACGAATCAAAAAATGCAATTTCTAATTCAACAACTTATAAAGTCATTAACCATAGTAGTATCTTAAAAAACAGTAAATACTTTTATGATGAGATTCATGTTAATAGCTTAGGTCGACAAATTGCTAGTGTTAATTTTGCTGAGACTTTCAAAAATATAAGAGCTAACCATTTGAAATAGCTAAAGTGAATAGAAAACTGAAAATAGCAATCTACTCAGGAGAGATTCCTAGTACAACTTTTATTGAAAGACTTATAGAAGGATTATCAACTAGAGGTTGTGACATTCTCCTTTTTGGCATTCTTAAAAAAAAGGTAAAATACAAGACCAAAGGTGTCATTGTAAAAGGATACAGACAAAACCGAATAAGTAAAGCATTTCATCTGTTGTATTATACAGTATTATTAACAGTATTCAGAATTGAAGAGAAACGTCAATTAGATTCAATATTAAAAGCTGAAGGACGACTTAGCATGTACGATCGTGTAAAATGCTATCCCGTTTTATGGTACAAACCAGATATTTTTCATATTCAGTGGGCAAAAGGGTTGAGTGAATGGGTTTGGGTTAAAGAATTTGGAACAAAATTGGTTTTAAGTCTTCGTGGAGCTCACATCAATTATTCTCCCGTAGCAGATCAAAATCTTGCTGATATGTATAACACCTATTTTCCAAAAGTAGATGCATTTCATGCTGTTTCTAAAGCTATTGCGACTGAAGCAGGAAAATATAATGCTAGTCATGAAAAAATAAAAGTAGTATATAGTGGATTGGATTTAAATACTATGAGCAGTTCTGAACCAGTCAAATCTAAAAAAGAGAAGACGTTTAATTTAATTTCGATAGGACGTCCACATTGGATTAAAGGATATGTTTATGCCTTAGATGCTTGTAAGCTGCTCAAAGACAATGATTTTGATTTTAAATACACCATCGTTGGAGGAAAAAACGACATTGAACTGGCCTATCAAATTCATGACTTAGGTCTTGATGATGATATTGAATTATGTGAAAACATATCCTTTTCTGAGGTTATAGATGTAATTGGAAAATCAGATTTACTCTTACTGCCTAGTTTAGAAGAAGGCTTAGCTAATGTAGTATTAGAAGCAATGGCTTTACATAAACTGGTATTGAGTACAAATTGTGGTGGTATGCCTGAAATTATTAAAGACGGTCAAAATGGTTTTCTGGTGCCTATTAGGAAGCCTAAAGCAATGGCTGAAAAAATAATTGAAATTTCAAATTTAACTGAAACACAAAAAAGCACCATAACCAATGAGGCGTTAAAAACGATTCAATCTGGTCATACAACAGAGCATATGATAAATGGAATGTTACAACTCTATCAAAAGGTGTTAAAGTAAGCTATGAAACACAATTCATCACATAAACCAACTATTGGTATTGTATTATCAACTGTTCCTAAATATTCTGAGACCTTCTTTAGAAATAAAATTAAAGGACTTATTGATTATGGTTTCAATGTGATTCTCTTTGTTGACTATACACGGCATGAAGATGTTGATTTTCAATGCAAAGTTGTTACTTCTTATAATTTTAATGTAGGCCTTCTCAATACATTTAGGAATAGTTGTAAAGCTATTTTTAAAACCATTTTTTATCATCCAAAGAGAAGCTATCTCTTATATCAATTAAATAAGAAAGATGGTTTGCGATTTAAAACCAATATAAAACAACTCATAGTTAATCAGTTTTTGTTGACTCATAACTTAGATTGGTTGCATTTTGGTTTTGGAATGTTAGCCGTAAACCGAGAGAATGTAGCTGAGTCTATTGAAGCAAGAATGGCAGTTAGTTTTAGAGGATTTGATTTGTATTTGTCACCTCTGAAACATGAAGGATGTTACAATCGTTTATTTTCAAAAAATGTAAATTATCATGTATTGTCTGAAGAAATGAAAAGTGATCTGATCAAACAACAGATCAATCAGGACCGAATAACTGTAATTACACCTGCAATTAATGTTAGTTTTTTCAACTCTGAAAAAACGAAAATTCAAGGTAAACCAGTAAAGATTATAACTGTCGCAAGGTTACACTGGAAGAAAGGTCTTGAGTATACGCTGGAAGCTTTAAAGATTCTGGAACAGATGGGTTGCGATTTTCATTTTACGATTATTGGAGAAGGAGGCGAATATGAACGTCTGATGTTTGCTGCACATCAGTTACAAATAATGCATAAAGTAAGTTTTAAAGGAAAGCTTCCACATGAAAGTGTTAAAGAGCACTTAGAAGCCTCTGATATTTATTTGCAATACAGTGTTCAGGAAGGGTTTTGTAATGCTGTTCTTGAGGCTCAAGCCATGGGATTAATGCTGTCT
>JAAEZL010000226.1 GCA_018222875.1 Algicola sp. | reverse complement strand
AAGTTGTTCTTTTTTTAGATGATGATTTTTTAATAATTCATTAGTTAAATCTAAAGATTTGTAGATGTTAAATCCATAATCTGAGATTTTATTATTCTTGTATGACTTAATACCATTCGCATAAAACCAAAAGTTGTTTTTACCTTTATAAACAGAACTAGGTGCCAAAACTTCCTTATCCTTGGTTGAAAATTTGTAAATACTATCTTTTTCAATATATCCTTGATATGCACTTTTTGAAAAATAATAAACTCTACCGTTATGGTCTGTTTCTAACTCCCATGTATCATTGTTGGGTAATCCATCTTGTGTTGTGAAAGTTTTAAAGCTTTCTCCATCGTATTTTACCAGACCTTGTTTGGTAGCAAACCACATAAAGCCATCACTATCTTCTGTCATGTCATACACATGGTTGGTGGGTAAGCCTTGTTTTGTTGTATAGCGAATAGGTTCTTGGGCATAAAACGTAGCCCAAAAACAAAATAAAACGATTATGTAAAGTTGTTTTAACACATTTTAAAGATAGGCGTTTATTAGTTAAGCCTAGATGGGGGATTGCTTAAAACACAATTTTTTGTATAGGATAATGCCAAGTATGATTGTCTATATCTTTTCTGAACTCCAAAGTTTTAACATAAGTCTCATTTGGATATTCCTTACCACTTTGAGAAATATCTTTAGAGTCTGGATTATAAAATGGTGATTTTGTTTTTACATACTCTACATCAACTTCGGCTTTAAAATCGTTAATAATGCGAATTGCTTTTACACTAACTGCATTGAACTCTAAAGTGATTACTTGTGCTGTTTTGTTGTTTTCCTCCAATATGTATGGCTCTGCGTTTGTGGTAAGCACAACTTGGTAAGGTCTAGCTGAAGCTTGCGCATTTGGTATATCTGTTCTTATAACAGTTTCTATATAACCTTCATTAAAAAGCTTTTTATAGTAGTTGTTATTGCCAGTACTTAAGTCATGGTTAGATTCTACAAACACTTTTGAAATGGTGCTCTTAAATACTATTGGGTTTTCGGTTTCCAATTGTTGTAATTGCTCTAATACGGTTTCGTTGGTCAAAGTATTTTCACTTGTACATGAATTTAATGTTACAAAGACGAAACATAATCCTAATTTTAATATCGTTTTCATTCTATTTTGTTTAGTTATTTTTACTCTCAATTCCCATTAAGTAAACATCAAAACTTTCAGTTTGAAAATTCCCTGTTGGTAAATCTATCTCATAGAAATGGGTTGATTCAAAATTCTCCATGCTTCGGGAAGTTAAATAATAGGTGTCATCACAAGCATCATAAGTAGTAGCATAATATTCCGAATTTGGATCAATACCGTTTGCCCTAAAATCAAAAACCACTGTTGGGCTTTCAGTTGGATTATTTACATCAATCTCTACTAATTCAATACCTTCTCCCATATCATTGTCACGATCTCTTATGGTTAACAAATTACCACTGCTTCGCATTTCCAAGCCATAAAATGTTTGGTTATTGTTGGTGAAATCAAATTCAGGCACCAATTCTATATGTTGTGCTATTGAAGTGTTTGCATTAAATACGATAAGATTGGAACCAGAAAGAAAATAAATCATTCCGTTCCCGTCTGCAACTGAAGACATACTTTCCCAATTAAAATAACTTTGAAGCGAAAATGAACCTGATGCTAGTGTTGAAACAGATCCATTGTTTTGGTCAACGGTTTTTATTTCATAAACAGCTGGATTTGTTGCATACCCAAAATTACTAAAATCAACTTCTATTGCATAAAGGTTACCATTATTAAAAACAGGTGCCGAGTAAAAACCTGATACAATAAATTCTTGTCTGGATTGGGTTGCAATATCATATTTATACAAACGCTGTTGCAAAGGAAACTCAATAAAATAGGTGTTGGTTGCTGTATCAAACGCATCATAGTTAGATGGTCTTGTGTATTGGTCAAACTGTGTTTCGTCTTGATTATTTATTGTAATATTATCAAAAACTAATGGTGTTGATAAAGGTTTAGAGATACTGTCTAAATAAAACGTGGTTGGTGCACCTGAAACACCTTCAGAACGCATAATGAATAATCCATTATCACAATTTGTTACAGGAGGAGTAACATCATCAATACATTCACAATCCTCACAGCTAAAAATAATTAGTGATAAAAACGCTAATATTATATATTTAATTCTTTTCATCGGTCTTCTTATTTGGACTTAATTTTTTAAACGCATCTGTGCTCTCTTTAGGCATTACAGCCTCTTCTTGAGTTAAACACTCAGGTAATCTTTTAATGGCTTCTTCCTTGTTTTTAAATACCAAAAGACGCATCATTTTTGCTGGTTCTGAACAAAACGTTTCCTGATTGCCATCAACAGGAACTATTTGCCAATACAAGGCATTTTCAGGATATGATTTATTAGGGTTTAAGCCAACTCTAAATCGTCTTTTGGATTTCATAATTTGTCTATCGACTTCTTGATATTGACCATTTTCTTTGATGTAAAATAGAAGTTGATACCCTTTGTCTTCTTTTGAATTTCTTGGATTTTCATCTGTCCATTCAAAAACAGCATAAGGCGTTTGACTTAACACTACATAATCATTGTAGCCAGGTGCTTGATAAATAACATTACTACAATTATAGGTTTCTGTAAGAACTTCTGTAAGTATAGGGTCTTCGGGTTCTTCTATTTCTTCATTTGGTGTATCTGGATGACCACCTAAATTAATAACAATACCAATGGTACCATTAATGGTATTAATATTACACTCGTAGGTTTTAGTTTGTTCTGGTGAGTTTATTAAACTTTCATAGAGCATATCTGGCGATTCATTGCCTATAATTTGTAAGTCTCTAGAAGTATAAGTATGGGTAAGTCCTTTAATATGGGTATAATTAGCGCCAATACTTAAACCGAACGTTTTGGAAAAATTATAATTAAACCGTAAACCCGACAACATCATAAAATTAAAATTGCTTTGAGCATCTTTAGGTGTGTTAGCCTCAAAC
>JAAEZL010000023.1:30056-34459 GCA_018222875.1 Algicola sp. | reverse complement strand
TCATTTAAGTTATTATATTGGAAGAGCGAGTTATGCTAAAGATCGGGAACACAGACATTTATTGACACCGAATCAAAAGACGCGAGTGTTTTTCGACAATTCGAAACTAATCAGCAAAAAATTAGAAAAAGAGAGTCGCATAGTAGTGGTGGTTAATGTCAATAAAAACAATAATGCTCAAATTAATTATGGTACTGGAAAGGATGTCAACAAAGAGAGTATTAAAGATGCTGAAATTCCATTAGAGATAACTTTTACCGGACGAAGTAGTATTTCTTTACCTATTTGGAGGTAATTGTTTTTTTAGAGTGTATCAATCTTAAAATTAAGTTCTATCTAAAAAGCTGATTGATATTCTTCTTATACAATTTACCTATAGGGACAACATGGTCGCCAATATAAATTCTATTACCTTCTACCCTATCGATGTGCTTTTTTGCAACGGCAAATGACTTATGAACTTGTATGAAATCATTATCAGAAAATAGTTCAATGGTATCCGAAATTTTTTCGCGAATACTTATAGTAGTATTACTTGTAACAACTTTGGTATAATTGCCTGAAGCTTCAATAAATAATAT
The DNA here is from genome assembly GCA_018222875.1 of Algicola sp. Classification (GTDB taxonomy): domain Bacteria; phylum Bacteroidota; class Bacteroidia; order Flavobacteriales; family Flavobacteriaceae; genus Psychroserpens. The sequence continues at coordinate 33,878 of JAAEZL010000023.1, read as the reverse complement.
GGAATCTATATCTACCTGAATATGACTATTATTTTGCTTTAAAAAAATATGTTGTGCTTCAGACTTTGCAACCTCTTTACTTTCATTTCTTATTGTACTAGTGTCAGAAGAGGTCACTTTATTAATAGCACTTAAAAAGCGTTCAAAACTAAACGGTTTTAATAAGTAATCTACAACGTTTAATTCGTAGCCTTCAATCGCAAATTCACTATAGGCAGTCGTTACAATAACTTTTGGTGGTGATGAAAGCGTTTTTAAAAATTGAAATCCTTTTAATTTCGGCATATTCAAATCTAAAAAAATAAGGTCAATATCATGTTTGCTTAAATAGTCGATAGCTTCTATAGCATCGTAACAATTCGCTTTGAATTCTAAATTTGGTAGCATATCACAATAGCCTTTTATAATATCATGTGCAATATGTTCGTCGTCTATAATAATATAAGTAATCATAATCCTTTAATATTCAATGTAGCGTTATAGATGGTATCTGTTTTAGAAATTGTTAAGGTATGATTTTTTGGGTATACCAGTTCTAATCTTCGTTTTAAGTTTTTTAAACCTATTCCTGTTTCAGGATTATCCTGTGTTTCATCAAAATTATTTTCTATTTCAAAGTTCAATTCATTATTACGAGCTACTAAATTGATATGAACATACGCATGTTCTCTTAAATTTTCTACACCATGCTTAAAGGCATTCTCTAAAAGAATAATAAACAGGAGCGGCATTATTTCATAATCAGTGTCGTTTGTTTCAATATTGAATTGTATATCAATTGCTTTATGATAACGCATTTTATGAAGTTCGATATAATTCTCCAGATAAGTAATTTCTTCAGACAATAAAACCGTGTCTTTTTCGCCATCATAAATACTATAACGCATCATATCAGAAAGCTTTAAAATAAGCTCTTGCGCTTTTTTAGCATCTTTACCTACCAAACCATAAAGGTTATTAAGCATATTAAAAAAGAAATGTGGATTAACCTGACTTTTCAAGTGCATTAATTCTGTTTTTGCTTTTTCGTTCTTTAATCGGATAAGTGATTTGATTTGCTTAAAAAGCCAGTGTGCAATTGTAACAAACACAAGGATAAAGTACAATGCAATAAATTCTACAAACCCTTCTAATTTACCAAAAGTATCATTAAAAACGACAATAATGACACCTATAAGTATGAGCGCTATATTATAAAAGCGCTTTATAGTTTTCCTTTTTCCATCTGATATTTTAAACTTCATATATCAATATTAATTAAATAAAACACGGCTTACAAATAAGTTGACAAACAGTTTGTAATCAGTGACAAACAATCATAAATGTGTTTTAAGGTGTCTTCATAACTTAAAAAAATATGTTTGTCACTACTACATGTGTTTGTGTCACTAACACTTTTTAAAGGCTAAAAAGGCTTATATGTTTGTCTCAATCAATCAATCAATCAATCAATCAAAAAACGAACAGTATGGAACTTAGAATTGACAATCTATCAAAGACGTATTCAAACGGAATTAAAGCTTTACAAAACATTTCATTAGACATACCAACAGGAATGTTTGGTTTGTTAGGTCCAAATGGTGCAGGCAAGTCTACTTTAATGCGAACTATTGCAACACTGCAAGAAGCCGATTCTGGTTCCATTGTTCTTGGAGACATTGATGTCTTACAACAAAAAAATGAATTGCGACAGGTTTTAGGGTATTTACCGCAACAATTTGGCTTGTATCCAAAAATTTCGGCTGAGGTATTACTCAACCATTTCGCAGTACTCAAAGGCATCACTAATAAAAATGAACGTAAAGCATTAGTGAAAGCACTTTTACATAAAACAAATTTGTATGAGGTGCGACAACAAAACCTTAAAGGATTTTCTGGTGGAATGAAACAGCGTTTTGGCATTGCACAAGCGTTACTTAACAATCCGAAGTTACTCATTGTCGATGAACCAACAGCAGGATTGGATCCTGTAGAACGCAATCGATTTTACAATGTTTTAAGCGAACTTGGAGAACATACTGTAGTTATTTTATCTACGCATATTGTTGATGATGTCAAAGAACTCTGCACAAATATGGCCATTATTAATCAAGGCCAAGTATGCTTAAAAGGGAATCCGTTGCAGATACTTGAAGACCTAAAAGATAAAGTTTATAAAAAAACAATCGAAAAATCAGAATTAAACTTATACAAAGAAAATTATCAGGTCATTAGTGAACGATTATTTCTTGGTAAACCAACCATTCATATCGTAAGTGATAAAAATCCAGGAGATGGCTTTTCGCTTATTAATGCCGAATTAGAGGATGTCTATTTTTCGGAAATATTCAATAGAACTAAAACTAAATCTATATAATTATGTGGTATGAAATTTTTAAGTTCGAAATCCAATATCGAATTAAACGACCAGACACCTATGTGTTCTTCTTATTTATATTTCTGTTTTCAATTGTTGGTGTAGATTTTATTTTTCAAGGTTCAGAAATGGGACTAATGAAAAGAAATTCGCCCATAGTAATCGCTAAAACTATGGGAGCTATAACTGGTTTATGCATGATTTTGGCCTCAATGATTATGGGAGTTTCTGTGTTGCGAGATTTTGAATACGAGATAGAATCATTGCTATTTTCTACACCTATTAAAAAAAGAGATTATTTAATTGGTCGGTTTTTAGGCGCATTTACTGTTCTCTTGTTTGTATTTACGGGTATTCTATTTGGTATGATGTTAGGCGAATTTATGCCCTGGAATAGTCCAGATGAGCTATTAGCTTTTAATGTATTGGTTTATATAAAGACCTTTCTCATGGTAACGTTACCAACGTTGTTTTTTGGAGCAGCATTGTTTTTTGTAACTGGTGCCTTAACTAGAAATTTAGTCGTTGTATACACACAAGGTGTTATTTTATTTGTGGTGTTTTTGTTAACAAAAGCAATTACCAATCTATTCTGGCAAGCTATTTTTGATCCATTCTCAATAACAACAACAACCTATATAACAAAATCTTGGTCGACCTTAGAAAAGAGCACTCAAGAGCTTCCATTTATTGGTGCATTGTTTTATAACAAATTATTTTGGGGGTTTTTAGGAGTAATCGCATTAATCTATGGTTATAAAAAATTCGACTTTAATCTGGTTAAAGGAAAGAAATCAAAGCGGAAGCAAGTTCAAAAATTAATAACCAAAAGTGCCAATGTAAATAGTGATATAGAAATCCCTAAAGCTAAAAAGCAATATGGCTTACCATCTAAATGGACACAATTAAAAGAGTTTTCGTGGTTTTATTTTATAAGTATTTGTAAACAACCATCATTTTGGGGAATTGTTATTTGCGGAATGATTATCATCTTAATCAATTCTGTAAATCTTGGAACTGTATATGGCGTTGATAGTTATCCTGCTACCTATTTTATAGTTGAGGAACTTCAGGAAACGTCTTATTTTTTCTTTATCATCATCCTTGTTTTTTATTCAGGAGAATTGGTGTGGAAAGAAAGAGGTGCAAAGTTGAATTTAATTTATGATGCTACACCCATGTCAAGTTTCGTAAGGTTAGCTGGAAAGTTTATTGGATTAAACTTAATATATGTCGTATTAATGCTTGCTTTAATTAGTTCAGGGATAGTATTCCAAACGCTAAGTGGCTATTATAACTATGAATTCCAAGTCTATTTCAATGGATTCTTTTTAGAAATTTTACCCGTATTATCCATTTTTACCTGCTTAGCATTTTTTATTCAATCTTTAGTGAACAATAAGTTTGTTGGTATCATTTTGGTGATTGTATTTAGCATTGTCAATGTAGCCATTGCTGTATTGGGT
>JAAEZL010000023.1:23987-30046 GCA_018222875.1 Algicola sp. | reverse complement strand
TTATTCAGATATGAATGGGTATGGGCATTTTTTACAACCCTATTTACTCATTAAATTGTATTGGTTTCTTTTCGGAATACTTTTATTAATCATAGGATCTTTAGTCGCCGTTAGAGGAAATGAAACAAATTTGTTAAAACGAATAAGAATTGCCAAGTATAAGTTCAGCAAACCACTCATAAAATTTACAGACATCATTCTTTTTGCTTTTATCATTATTGGAGGATTTATATTTTACAATACGAATATTTTAAATGAATATTGGAGCAATTCTGAAGCCACCGAATTTAGAGTAGCGTATGAAAAAGAATTGAAACAATTTGAATATATAACGCAACCAAAAATAGTAGACGTAAACTTACAATTAGAGCTGTATCCTTCTAAACGAGATTACACAGTAGAAGGCTATTATATGCTAAAAAACACATCAATTGAAAACATAAAAGCCATCCATATTCAGAAACTATTGGAAGGAAATGTTACTATAGACAGTATCTCTTTCGAAGGTGGTTTTACAACCAATCATCAATATAAAAAGTTTGATTATTCAATTTTTAACCTGAAGAAAGCTTTACAACCTGGTGATTCTGTAAAAATGTATTTTAAGCAAAGTTTTACAACCAAAGGCTTTGAGCAAGGTCGTTCTAATACCAATATTGTTTACAATGGTACATTTTTCAATAACGAACAGTTTCCAACATTGGGTTACAATAAAAAATATGAACTTCAAGATGAAGATGAACGACGAGATCATAATTTATCAAAAAGATCTAATAAAGCTAAAATAGATGACCCTAAAGAATTAAATAATGCAAGATCTGGTGGTGATTCTGATGGGATTCAATTTGAAATGATTATTGGTACATCCAAAGAGCAAACAGCTTTGGTTCCTGGAGATTTATTGCAGGAATGGACAGATAATAATCGCAATTATTTTCATTATAAAACAAATAGATCTATTATTAATTTTTACGCCATGGTTTCTGCTGACTATGAAATTAAAAAAGACAAATGGATGACAAGCAATAAAGGAATTACTGAGCCTGTTGACCTTGAAATTTATTATCACAAAGCACATGAATATAACATCGATAGAATGATGAACTCTATGAAAGCTTCATTAGATTATTATAGTAACAACTTCAGTCCTTATCAATACCAGCAACTACGTATTATGGAGTTTCCACGTTATGCAACATTTGCACAATCGTTTCCTGGAACTATTCCATTTTCAGAATCTATTGGATTTGTGTTAGATATAGATGACGAAAAAGATGTTGATATGGCTTTTTATGTGACTGCGCATGAAGTAGCTCACCAATGGTTTGGTATGCAAGTGGAAGCTGCGAATGTACAAGGACAATTGATGGTATTAGAAACCTTATCTCAATATGCTGCAATGATGGTTCTGAAGCAACATTATTCTGAAGAAAAAGTGCAACAGTTTTTAGCGCTTCAAATGGATAAATATAAAGAAGGAATACAACAAGAAAGTAAAGAAGAATCATCTCTTGCTCTAGTAGAAAATCAAGATTATGTCTATTATGCCAAAGGAGCAATCAATATGTATGAATTTCAAAAAGCAATAGGAGAAAAGAAAGTGAATTTAGCATTAAAACGTTTTCTTGAAGATTGGAACACAACAAACGGAAAACTAAAAATGCAGACTGAGAGATATGCTACAACCCAAGACTTACTAAGGTATTTAAGAGAGGTTACACCAGTTTCTCTTCAGTATTTAGTTACTGATTTATTTGAAAAAGTAAACCCTATAGAACTGGAATTGTAAATATCCTCTCAACTATTGAGGATATTCTCAAACGTGAATAACCTCAATAATTTCATTCAAAATAAAAACCAATTCAATATGAAATGCTCAGTCTGCTCTAATGAAATAATAGAAAAATATTGCTCAAATTGTGGTCAATACTTTAAAGATAGTAGAGTTACAAGTATTACCATTTTATGGGGATTATTTGATAGTTTTTTTTCATTAGAAAAGTCTATATTTATGAATATAAAAATTGCACTAAGCGAGCCAAAAACAATAGTTTCAAATTATTGGAAAGGATTTAGAAAATATTACTTTACGCCTTTTCAATTCTTTACAATAGCCTCTTTATCTCTCTTAATAAATTACTATCTTTTTAATAATTTTTTGGGGTTGTCACTATCAGTTAATAATATTTCTTCACATTTTGCAATTTTAGTATTGAATATTATATTACTAACACTTTATAGTTCTTTAATTTACCTAAAGTTCAAGAAAAATATTTTCGAACATTTAATTTTAAATATTTACAATGTAAGCTTATGGACAATACTATTTGTTCCGATATCAATGACCTCGAGTTTAGTATTAGATAATACAGATATTGCAAGATTTTTCTTTATACCATTTCATTTATTAATTTTAATCTGGAACTCTAAAGTCTTTAAATTGAGAAAATTAAAGCGTTTTCTTTTTGTGATAATAAATTTGAGTTTATTTTACGGCACCTTACTTTTTTTAATCTTCTATAGTAACCTATAATTTTAAATCAACATTTAAAAAGCATCAATTAACTGTCAAATATAGCAAAACTACGACTTCACATAGTTAGGTATAGATTAAGTACTTCGCGCCTATTGATGGGCATTTCAAGAAAAATGGTTTAGATATGGGACAATTACTTTATCCTATTTACCGATACAAAAATTAGCAAATATATTGCCCAACAAGTCATCATTAGTAATCTCTCCAGTAATCTCTCCAAAGTGAAATAATGCCTGACGAATATCTATGGCTAACAAGTCTCCAGACAAATCAGTTTCTAGTCCGTGTTTCACTTTTTGAATTTCTTCAAAAGCTTTCAACAAGGCATCATAATGACGTGAATTTGTCACAATGGTTTCATTGTTTCTAAGTGATCCTGTATTAATCAAATCTAAAAGAGAATTAGTCAACTGCTCCACTCCAAAACCCGTTTTTGCTGATAGCAACAGTACTCCTTTTATTTCATTTTGAAGTTCGGCTAATTGTACATCATCAAGTTTATCAATCTTATTGGCAATGATCAACAATGGTTTTTGAGGATATTTATTTTTAATCTTTTCAATTTCAAGCTTGATTTCTTTTAGATTAAAAATACTTTTTGAACTATCAAAAAGATAAACAGTGACTTGAGATTGTTCAATTTTTTCAAAAGTTTTCTTAATTCCAATACTTTCTACAACGTCTTTAGTTTCTCTAATCCCAGCAGTATCAATAAACCGGAATCCTATGCCTCCTATTGAAATTTCATCTTCAATCGTATCTCTTGTGGTTCCTGCTATTTCAGAAACAATAGCGCGTTCTTCATTAAGTAAGGCATTCAGTAAAGTAGATTTACCAACATTAGGTTCGCCAACAATGGCAACAGGAATTCCGTTTTTAATAACATTTCCAACAGCAAACGAATCTATCAATCGTTTTAATACAAATGTGATGCGTTCAACGAGTTCTTTAAATTGCGAACGATCTGCAAATTCAACATCTTCTTCAGCAAAATCCAGTTCCAGTTCAATTAAGGATGCAAAATTGAGAAGTTCTTCCCTTAGTTTCGCTATTTCCGAAGAAAAACCACCACGCATCTGCTGCATCGCAATTTGATGAGAAGCTTCATTGTCACTGGCAATTAAATCAGCTACAGCTTCTGCCTGAGATAAATCCAATTTTCCATTCAAAAAGGCGCGCAATGTAAACTCTCCTGCATCAGCCATTCTGCAACCTTTCCGAAGAAACAACTGTATAATTTCCTGCTGAATATAATTGGAACCATGACATGAAATCTCAACAACGTCTTCACCTGTATAGGAATTTGGGTTTTTAAATACCGAAACTAAAACTTCATCTATAACTCTTTCGTTTTCTATAATATGACCTAAATGAATGGTATGTGTTTGCTGTTTGATTAGCGATTTATTCTTTACAACCGATCTAAAATGTGTGTCAACAATAGAAATTGCCTCGTGTCCTGACAGACGAATTACAGCAATTGCACCACTTCCAGCAGCTGTAGCCAACGCAACAATTGTATCTTGATGAGTCATTATAAATTCATTTTTTACAAAAGTATTGCAATTTTAACTTTATAGCGCATTTTATAAAAGTTCTTTAAGTTTTTATTATCAAAGGACTTGTTATATTTGTAGTAGAAAAAAATAAAAAATCATGAAACCTATTATTTCTATTCTGGCATTATGCTTACTTGTTTTGTCTTGTAAAACTGAAGAAAAACAAACTGTTAAAAGAGATGGATATTATATTTCCGGAACTGCTCCTGGTGTTTATAATGGGATTAGAGCCTATTTAGAAACAACAGATGATCGTGGAAGAAAAGTTGCAATGGATACTGCAATTGTTATGAATGAAAAATTTGTGTTTGAAGGCAAAGTCGATTACCCTGAAATGCTTTATCTGAAAATTAACAGTGTTAAAGGATCTACTCCACTAATTATTGAAAATAAAGAGATGAGTGTTGTCGTTAATACAGATGACATCACTAATTCAAAGGTTGAAGGTACTGAGGCAAATACAGCCTTACATCTTTACAATGAAAAGACTGGTGAATTAGCTTCAAAACGATTCGAAATCGGAAGACAATTACGTTCTGTGAATGCAAATGATGACACTGCAAATTCGGAAAACTTAGACTCAGAAATGGCAACGCTGACAAAAAAAATGGAAGATTTCCCTTTTGAGTTTGTCAAAGAAAATAATGATAATCCATTTTCAGTGATTTTACTTCAAAAATTAGCTGAAACTAAAGATGCCGACTATGCAAGAATTGAATCTGCTCTGAATAGTCTAAGTGATGAACAACAAAAATCTATCACTGCAACCATGCTTAAAACTCAACTTCAGATAAAGAAAGCGGAAGCTGCAGCAGTTGGTGCTACTCAAATCGGACAAGTTGCGCCTTCATTTTCAGCACCTAATCCTTATGGAGATATGGTATCATTAAATGATGTTAAAGGAAAATTAACACTCATCGATTTCTGGGCTTCCTGGTGTAAACCTTGCCGAAGAGAAAACCCGAATGTGGTTAAAGTTTACAATAAATATCATAGTAAAGGACTAGAAATTATAAGTGTTTCTCTTGACGGAAGTCGAAATCAAAAAGATCCAAAAGCAGCCTGGATTAAAGCTATTGAGGATGATAATTTAACGTGGAGTCATGTATCAAATCTAAATTATTTTAACGATCCTGTCGCCAGAGCTTATAATATTCGTTCTATTCCTGCTACATTTCTACTAGATGAAAATGGTAAAATTGTTGCGAAAAATCTCAGAGGTGATGCCTTAGAAAACAAAGTCGCCGAATACCTTAACTAGATAATGAAAACACCACTGTATTGTATTGTCATTTGTTTGTTTATGTTGTCTTGTAAAGAGGACAAACAAGTTGAGCCTGTTCAGGTCAAACAAGAAAGTTACACCATTTCAGGATCTGCTGCTGGACTCGTGAATGGCTTGAGAGCTTATCTTAAATCGACTGATGAAAAAGGATTTTTAAAGACTCAGGATACTGCCATCATTATGAATGAAGCCTTTACCTTTGAAGGTAAAGTTGATGCTCCTGAAGCCTGGTTTTTAGAAGTGAACAGTTTAGATCGCTCTTTTCCGTTTGTAATTGATAACTACAACCTTGCTATTGAAGTTAATAAAGATGATATTCAACATTCAAGCATTAAGGGTAATAACACTAATAATGCTATTAATGATTTTAATATTCAGTTAAAAAAATTAGAAGATTCTCTTAATCATACCAGTGAACGCTATCGAAAAATGCTCGTAAATAAAGAAAGTGTTGCTGGGATGTCTGAAAAAGTGAAACATTTAAAAGAATTAATTTTAAAGCTTCCTCATGAGTTCATTCAAAACAATACAGATAACCCTTATGGTTTGGTGCTTTTAAATACCATGATTAGAAGAAACACTTCAGACAAAGGCATGATTATTACATCGTATGATGCCATAAATGAAGATGTAAAAGATTCCAACTTAGGGAAACGCGTAGCTAAAGGGATTCCGAAAA
>JAAEZL010000023.1:6307-23977 GCA_018222875.1 Algicola sp. | reverse complement strand
TCAGACAACAATATGCTATTATTTCAGCGACACATATTGGAAAAGTTGCTCCCAATTTTTCGGCTCCTAATCCAAACGGAAAGATTATTGAATTAAATTCAGTTAAAGGAAAAGCAACGCTCGTCCATTTCTGGTCATCATGGTATAAAGCATCGAGAAGAGAAAACAAGAGGTTAGTAGAATTGTATGAAAGGTATCATGATAAAGGTTTAGAAATGATTGGTGTGTCTCTGGATGGAAATTCAAATCAAACAGATCCTAAATCAGACTGGAAACAAGCCATAAAAGAAGATCAGTTGATCTGGAGCCAGATTTCGAATCTTAATTACTTCAATGATACCATTTCAAAAGCCTATAATGTCAGGTCATTACCCGCTTCTTTCTTACTGGATAGCAAAGGTGTGATTGTAGGTAAAAATCTTAACGGAAATTCTCTTGAAGATAAACTAAAAGAGCTATTAAACTAAGGTTAATCTACTTAGATTTTGCCCATTTTATGCATCACAAATAAAACAATGATTGGAACCATCAGTAAACCAATCATGAGCAAATCAGTTTGAAACAAGGATGGCACAAGGATTAATGTCACCACCAAACCTCCAATAGCGCCTCCAAAATGCGCATCGTGACCTATATTGCCTATTCTGTTTTTCATTCCATAAATTGAATACAACAAATACCCTATTCCAAAAACATAAGCAGGAATTGGTATGGGAATAAAAAACAAATACAAACTCATACCTGGTTGCAATAATATAGCTGCGTATAATATTCCGGTTACTGCTCCACTAGCTCCAACAGCACTATACTGATATTCATTTTGATGAAAATACAGAGAGAGTAAACTTCCTAAGAGTAAACTTACCATATAAATTACAATGAAATTCAGTTCGCCTACCCAATTAATAACAACATCTGCAAAGAAATATAACGTTAGCATATTCATAAACAAATGTGCTGTGTCTGCGTGTAAAAATCCAGAACTAAACATTCTAAATTGCTCACCTCGTCTTATACTGCCAACATTAAATTTGTAGCGTTCAAAAAAACCATAATCATTAAATCCTTTGTAAGATATTAATACATTAGCTGCAATTATCACAATGGTAACTAAAGTTAAGCTGCCCATAGACTTTAAACATTAAATTATACATATATTTGCTCTTGCAAATCTAAGGTTAATAAATGCAATTTCTAGCTTACATTTTAATTTATCCCTTTTTATGGTTGGTATCTATTCTGCCATTCAGACTTTTATATCTGGTTTCAGACGGACTTTATTTTTTATTATACTACGTCATTGGCTACCGAAAAAAAGTGGTTAGAGAAAATCTAAAACTGGCATTTCCCGATAAATCTGAAAAAGAAATCAAAACCATTTCCAAAAAATTCTTTCATCATTTAGGTGATATGGTTGTAGAATCTATAAAATCTCTAACGATTTCTGAATCTGAGATGCAAAAACGTTTCAAGTTTACCAATATTGAGGAAATTCATAAGATTGAAAACACCAACAAGAGTATTGTTTTGATGTGTGCTCATTATGCAAGCTGGGAATGGATTTTCATTTTACAAACCCATATCAAATCAAAAGGTTATGCTGTTTATAAACGTCTTGCGAACAAATATTTTGACCAACTGATTAAAAGAATAAGAGCCAAATACAACAGTTATTTAATCACTACAAAGGAAACTATTCCTATTTTAATTGAAGCGAAACAGAGAGGTGAATTGACCATCAACGGATTTATCTCAGATCAATCTCCTAGACGAGATAAAGCATTTCACTGGAATGAATTCATGAACATCAAAGTTCCTGTTCATACTGGAGCAGAAATGTTAGCCAAAAAATTAGATATGGCTGTTGTCTTTTTTAGAGTAAAAAAAATTAAAAGAGGCTATTACGAAACTACATTTGAAACGATTACAACAACACCAAAAAAGTATAAGGATTACGAGATTACAGATATCTTTTTAAAGTTAGTTGAACAACAAATTTATGAAGCTCCAGAATATTACCTATGGACTCACAAGCGTTGGAAACACAGAGATCATGTTCCTGAAGAGTTTCAATAAACTAAAGGCTAAACCAGGTTTTTACAGTGGTATCTTGTGAAACATCATCCTTTACTGCATGATGTACAAATTCATTATTTGCGCCAATATATTCATAATCCTTAGCCCAATCTTTATGATGTTCCGCTAAGGCTTTTATACTCTTACAAACAAAATTCATTTCTTCATTAGTCGTTGTCGGATGAATAGACATGCGAATCCAGCCTGGCTTCCTAACCAAATCTCCAATTGAAATTTCATTAGTCAGCTCATGACTAGTTTTTTGATCTACATGCAATAGAAAGTGTCCGTAAGTTCCAGCACAACTACAACCACCTCTCGTTTGAATTCCGAAGCGATCATTTAATAATTTCACTCCCAGATTGTAATGTAAATCATCAATATAAAACGAAATCACTCCCAGACGATCCTGATGTTGGCCAGCTAAAATGTTTATATTCTCAACGTCAGACAACTCGTTAAAAATAATATCAGTCAATTCGTGCTCACGCTTTAAAATATTAGAAACTCCCATAGCTTCTTTGAGCTTAATGGCAAGCGCTGTTTTAATGGTTTGAAGAAAACCTGGTGTACCACCATCTTCACGATCTTCAATATTGTCAATGTATTTATGTTCTCCCCAAGGATTCGTCCAGCTAACAGTTCCTCCTCCTGGACAATCAGGAATCATGTTATGGTATAACTTCTTATTAAACACCAGTACACCTGACGTTCCTGGACCACCTAAAAACTTATGAGGTGAAAAGAAAATAGCATCTAAAGCCCGATCTTCATTTTCAGGATGCATATCAATATTGACATAAGGTGCTGAACATGCAAAATCGACAAAACAAACACCTCCATGCTGATGCATCAATTCGGCAATATCATGATGTGGTGTCTGAATTCCTGTTACATTAGAACCTCCAACAACTGACGCTATTTTTAGTGTACAATCTTTATATTTTTCCAGAAGAATTTCAAGATTTTTTAAACTGAATAAGCCTTCGTCATCTGGTGGAATCACTTCCACTTTAGCAATGGTTTCTAACCATGATGTTTGATTAGAATGATGTTCCATATGCGAAATAAAAACCACTGGACGAATCTCATCGGGAATTTCAGTAAACTTTCTCAAATTCTCAGGAACTTTAAGTCCGAGAATACGCTGAAACTTATTGACAACACCAGTCATTCCGTTTCCAGAAACAATCAATACATCGTCTTCATTGCAATTCACGTGGTTCTTGATGATGTGCTTTGCTTCGTGGTAAGCTTTAGTCATAGCTGTTCCAGACACTGTAGTTTCAGTGTGTGTATTGGCGACGAATGGTCCGAATTCATTACACAATTTTTCCTCAATAGGTCTGTATAATCGTCCGGAAGCTGTCCAATCTGTATAAATGATTTTTTTCGTTCCGAAAGGTGACTCAAACTCTTGATCTATACCAACAATATGCTTTCTGAACATTTGAAAATGTTGTTCGAGCTTAGAAGATGTATGGACTTTAGTTTCTGTAGACATCATAATTGATTAATTCATTTAAAGATACTAAATATTTGCAATCCCTTTAATTTCTGAAATGATTCTGTCAGCTAATGAATCTGCTTCCTGCTGTGAAGGTGCTTCCGTATAAATACGGATAATAGGTTCTGTATTACTTTTTCTCAGGTGTACCCAAGAATCTGCGAAATCAATTTTTACACCATCGATGGTTGTCAAATTTTCATGTGAATATTTGTTTTCCATCGCAGTTAAAATTCCATCAACATCTAATCCAGGTGTTAACTCAATTTTCTTCTTACTCATAAAATAATTAGGATAAGATGCTCTCAAATCGCTCACATTCATTTTCTTTTCAGCCAGCAGACTTAAAAACAAAGCCACACCAACCAGAGCATCACGACCATAATGCAATTCAGGATAAATAATGCCTCCATTACCTTCTCCTCCAATAATTGCATTATTTTTCTTCATAAGCGCAACCACATTCACTTCACCAACAGCACTGGCTTCGTAGGTTCCACCATGTTTTTCGGTAATATCCCTCAATGCTCTTGTAGAACTCATATTACTGACAGTATTTCCTTTGGTTTTGCTCAACACATAATCTGCACAAGCCACCAAGGTATATTCTTCACCAAACATCTCACCGTTTTCATCCATAAATGCCAAGCGATCAACATCTGGATCAACGACAATTCCGAAATCTGCGTGCTCTTTTAACACTGCTTTCGACAAGTCGGTTAAATGTTCTTTTAAGGGTTCAGGGTTGTGAGGAAAATGTCCGTTAGGCTCACAAAACAGTTTCACAGGATGAACTCCTAAACGCTCTAATAACAAAGGAATAGCAATGCCTCCAGTTGAGTTCACACCATCAACTACCACTTTAAACTTAGCCTTCTTAATGGCATCAACATTAACCAATTCCAGGTCTAACACTTCATCAATATGTAAATCGATGTAAGCATCATTAATAGTAATTTTTCCTAAGCCATCTACATCAGCAAAAGTCATATCAGTTCCTTCAGCAATTTCAAGAATCTTTGCACCTTCTTCTCCATTTAAAAATTCACCTTTAGCATCTAATAATTTTAGGGCATTCCATTGTTTCGGGTTGTGACTAGCCGTTAAAATAATACCTCCATCAGCATGTTCCATAGGTACAGCAACTTCAACCGTTGGTGTTGTAGATAACCCTAAATCAACCACATGAATTCCTAAACCAACCAAGGTATTCATCACCAGATTCTGAATCATTTCTCCTGAAATTCGAGCATCACGACCAACCACAACTCTATAGTTATCTTTAGTGCGTTGTTGTTTGATCCAAGTACCATAAGCAGATGCAAATTTTACAGCATCAATAGGTGTTAAGTTCTCTCCTACTTCGCCTCCAATGGTACCTCTAATTCCTGAAATTGATTTTATAAGTGTCATAGTTTGTTAATATTTTCAGCAAATATACTATTTCAAAACCGGAATACTTAACTCACAATTCGTAAATTACACCTATGAATTTTCTAGCCCACATTTACCTTTCCGGAGACAACGAGATGATTACCATTGGCAATTTTGTAGCTGATGCTATTAGAGGAAATAAATACAAATTGTTATCGCCAGAATTTCAAGTTGGTGTAAAGCTACATCGTCATATCGATACCTTTACTGATGCGCATCCTATTGTAAGACAAAGTACGAAACGGTTACACAAGAATTATAGTCATTACAGCGGAGTTATTGTCGATATATTATACGATCATTTTTTAGCAAAGAACTGGAGTAAGTATTCCAATGTTCCATTAGAAACCTATGTAGATGATTTTTATGAAAGTCTGAAAAAGCATTTCGACCTTTTACCAGAACGGTTTCAAAAACTGTTGCCTTTTATGATTGCCGACAACTGGCTCTTGAGTTATGCTGAAGTGGAAGGCATTCAACGTGTGTTGAATGGTATGAATAGACGCACAAAAAATAAATCTGGAATGAACTTAGCGACCAATGAACTAAAGATGTATTATTCAGAATTTGAAAATGAATTCACTCTGTTTTTTGAAGAATTAATTGAAACATCAACTACCAAACGTTTGAGTCTTATTAAAGCTTATAATTTATGAGAACATACATATCGTTATTACTCTTATTACTTTGCAGTCTTGCTTGTAAAAAAGAATCTGGAAAAGAGCTTTTAATTAAACAAAAACAAGGTGTCATTGCTGAACATGCTATGGTTGTTACTGCCAGAAAAGAAGCTTCTCAAATAGGAATTGATATCCTTAAAAAAGGTGGAAATGCTTTCGATGCTATGTTTGCAACCGAAATGGCTTTAGCTGTTGTATATCCTTATGCTGGAAATTTAGGAGGAGGCGGATTTATGGTGTATAGGCTTTCAGATGGCCAAACAGGAGCTTTAGATTATAGAGAAAAAGCACCTTTGGCTGCGCACAAAACCATGTATCTGGATGACGATGGAAAGGTCATTGAAAATAGGAGTACTGTTGGTGTACACTCAGTTGGAGTTCCTGGAACTGTTGCTGGTATTTTTGCTGCTCATGAAAAATTTGGAACACTTCCAGTGAATGAAATTATGAAACCTGTTATTGAACTCGCTCAAAACGGTTTTGCTGTTACAGAAAAACAACAGGCTAAATTAGACCATTACGATAGTATTATAAGAGTTGTTAACGGGAAAGACATCTTGTTTACTGAAAACATAAAAGCAAATGATACCATTAAGAATCTTCAACTTGCTGAAACCTTAAAACGAATAGCCAACAACGGAAAAGATGAGTTTTACAAAGGAAAAACAGCAGAGCAACTTATTTCATTTTTGAACGAAAAAGGAACAATCATGACGCTTGAAGATTTGGAACGTTACGAGGCAAAATGGCGAGATCCTGTAGTGTTTCAATATAAAGATTATAAAGTGATTTCAATGTCGCCTCCTTCAAGTGGTGGATTGTGTTTAGCTCAAATCATGAAAATGATGGAGCCTTTCGACTTAAGGTCTTACGGACATAATTCTGTGAAAAGTATTCAGGTCATGGTAGAAGCTGAACGTCGTGCATATGCTGACCGAAGTTATTTTTTAGGCGATCCGGATTTTGTTGAAATTCCAACACAAGTACTATTGAGTGATGTCTATCTAAATAAACGCATGGAGGATTTTTCATTTGATAAACCTACACCTTCCGATTCTATTTCTCATGGAGACATTTTAGGCTACGAAAGTGAAGAAACCACGCACTACTCTATTGTTGACGCCTTCGGAAATGCTGTTTCAGTAACCACAACCTTAAACAGCGGTTATGGTTCTAAATTGTATGTTGATGAACTCGGTTTCTTTTTAAATAATGAAATGGACGATTTTAGCAGCAAACCAGGTGAACCTAATATATATGGTTTAATTGGTGGCGAAGCTAACAGCATTGCACCAGAAAAACGAATGTTAAGCGCCATGACACCAACCATAGTTGAGAAAGATGGTGAATTATTTATGGTGTTGGGTACTCCTGGAGGCTCAACCATTATTACATCAGTTTTACAAACCATTTTAAACGTCGTTGAATTTGATATGACCATGCAGGAAGCAGTCGATGCGCCTCGACTCCATCATCAATGGTTACCAGATCGCATCCGTATGGAAGTCGATTTGTTTTCTGAAGCACTTAAGCAACAACTTGAAGACAAAGGCTATGATATTAATGAAGCCTCTGCTCCAATTACAGCCAGAGTTGAAGCTATTTTAGTATTAGACAATGGCACACTTGAAGGTGGAGCGGATTACAGAGGTGATGATACTACTATTGGATATTAATTTAATTATAAAGCATAAAATACTACCTCTAAATTGAAAACTAATTATATTTTTAAATCTGAACGACTAGGCTTCCGCAACTGGAATATTAATGATTTAGATGAGTTTGCTAAAATAAATGCAGATTTACAAGTGATGAAGCACTTTCCGAAGCCATTAACAAAAAAGGAAACCTTAGAGTTTATTAAGCGACTTCAAAAACACTTCGACAAAAAAGGATATACTTATTTTGCAACTGAAATTTTAGATACAGGAGAATTAATCGGATTTATAGGTTTAGCCCTTCAGGACTACGAATCAGAATTCACACCAGCAACAGACATAGGTTGGCGGCTAAAACAAAGTGTTTGGGGAAAAGGCTATGCAACCGAAGGTGCTAAAAGATGTTTAGAGTTTGCCTTTGAAAAACTACTATTAAAAACCGTAATCTCAGTGTGTACTGAACAAAACACAAAATCTGAAAACGTCATGAAAAACATTGGAATGAAAACGATTGGATCTTTCAATCACCCAAAATTAAAAGCCTATCCAGACTATGAATCCTGTATCTGCTATGAAATTACAAAAAATGCATGGCAAAAACTTTTATAATCTTACCTTTAAGAAGTTCAGTATCTTTTTATAATTTAGTTCCTTAACCAAAACCTTATGTTTACTTACGATTGTGTCATCCTTACAGATCAGCGTTATTTAAAAGACTCAAAAACCGATGCCTACAAGCATAACGTCTATCTTGAAGATCGTTTGGTTTATCATGCTTTAGAAGAACTCGGACTTAAAACTTTGCGTCTCGCCTGGGACGATATATTTTTTGACTGGTCTTCTACAAAATCAGTGTTATTTCGAACTACTTGGGATTATTTTGATCGTTTCGATGAGTTTTCAAAATGGTTGGAAACAGTTTCAAAACAAACGCGATTATTAAATTCTGAAGCTCTAATTCGTTGGAATATAGACAAACATTACCTTTTAGATCTTCAGAAAAAAGGAATTCATTGTGCAGAAAGTCATTTTATTGAACAGGGTTCTAAGGTAACTTTGACTCAACTTCATGATATTTTAGATTGGAAAGAAACGGTTTTAAAACCTTGCGTCTCAGGTACAGCAAGACATACGTACAGATTACATCCTGAAAACCTACAGGAACATGAATCTATTTTTCAGAAATTAATAACCAATGAAGCATTGATACTTCAACCTTTTCAATATAATATTGTAAGCAAAGGTGAAATTTCAATGATGGTTTTTAATGGAAACTTTACTCATGCCATTCTGAAAAAAGCAAAAGCTGGTGATTTTAGAGTTCAGGATGATTTCGGTGGAAGTATTCAAAACTATAGTCCAACTGATAAAGAAATTGAATTTGCTGAAGCGTCAGTTAAAGCTTGTCCCGAATTACCAATCTATGCAAGAGTTGATATTTTTGAAGATAATGATGGGCATATAGCACTTTCAGAATTAGAGCTTATAGAACCCGAATTATGGTTTAGGCATCATCCTGAAGCTGCTCAGTTTTTAGCACAAGCCATTAAACATACTTTAGCTTATGAAGATTAAACGCGTTTTAAAAATTATTGGTGGACTTGTAGTATTTTTCACCTTGCCATCACTCCTGTTCTTTGGCTTCATGTATTTTAAATATAATGAGGATTTACCTGCTGGAACTCAAGGCAAAAAAGCAGATATTTTAGCAACACGAATGCTGAATGCATTACATCATGATGCTTACAAAGCCACTGATTATATCGAATTTACATTTAAAAAACGTCACCATTACAAATGGAAAAAAAACGAGAATACCTGTGTCGTATATTGGAAAAATTACAACGTAAATTTAGACTTATCTAATCCGTCTGAAAGTGTCGCTTTTGCTAATAATCTGAAAGTTAAAGATCAGGAACGTGCTCGAGAACTCATTAAAACAGCATTAGATTATTTTAATAATGACACGTTCTGGCTGGTTGCTCCTTACAAGGTGTTTGATAAAGGTGTAGAACGCAGATTAGTAAAAACGAAAGCTGATAAAGAAGCACTTTTGGTAACTTACACTTCTGGAGGATCTACTCCTGGAGATTCTTATTTATGGCATTTAGATCGTAATGGAAAGCCTGAAAGTTTTCAAATGTGGGTTGATATTTTACCAATTGATGGTTTAGAAGCTTCTTGGACAGACTGGACGACAACATCTACTAATGCACAATTACCAACCTTTCATAAATTTTTGTTTTTTGGTTTAGAGATTGAGGATATTAAAACTAAAAAATTATAATAATCCTAACATGTGTTCACTTACACATGTAAATTTTCTTACTTATCTTTGACTATAACCATAATTCTGGTACCATCAAAAATTACACTTTAACACGTTTTATAAATACGAGATCTCGAACCGAAAACCTGTGTCAACCGCTTCAACCTGAAGATTACACACCACAATCTGCCGAGTTTGCGAGTCCGCCAAAATGGCATTTAGCACATACCTCATGGTTTTTTGAGGAAATGCTTCTCAAACGATTCAGTGAAAATTATCAGGTGTTTGATGAATCGTATGGCTATTTATTCAATAGCTATTACAATAGTCTTGGTCAGCGTATCGAGCGTCAAAACAGAGGTTTGATTACACGTCCTGTTGTTGAAACCATCTATAAATACAGAGCACACGTAAACAATGCCATGGTTCAACTTTTAGAAACATCACTAACTGAAGACCTTGAAAAGTTAACCATTTTAGGCATAAACCATGAACAACAACATCAAGAGTTGCTGCTTTCAGATTTAAAATACACCTTTTCCTGCAATCCATTATATCCAAAATATTCAGATCAAAATTTTATAAGTCAGAACAATGTAGAACCAGGATGGTTGTCTGTAAATGAAGGTATTTACAACATTGGTTACGACGGAAATGATTTTTGTTTTGACAATGAACTGGGCCATCATCGCGTCTTTTTAGAACCTTTTGAGATTTCAAAATCATTAGTGACCAATGGCGACTATCTGGAATTTGTTGAAGCTGGTGGCTATACAAATCCAAAATACTGGTTAGATGTATTGGATTAATCAACATAAAATAAAACAACCGCTGTACTGGATTAAAAAAGATATGAACTGGTTTCATTATACACTTTCAGGATTAGAAGAATTACATCCAGATGACATTTTATGCCATATTTCATTCTATGAAGCGTCTGCGTATGCCTTCTGGAAAGGGATGCGATTACCAACAGAGTTTGAATGGGAAATTGCATCACCACACTTAAAATGGGGTCAGCGTTGGGAATGGACCAATTCAGCCTATTTGCCATATCCTAATTTTGAAACAGCAAAAGGAGCTGTTGGTGAATACAATGGAAAGTTTATGGTGAATCTGATGGTACTTCGTGGTGCATCATCAGCAACAGCGGATAGTCATAGCAGAACAACCTATCGAAATTTTTTCGCTCCTGAAACTCAATGGCAATTTTCAGGCATTAGACTTGCCAAATAAACAGAGAGTGATTTTTAAATAAATAACACAAAATAAATGAATGATAGTTTTAAAAATGATGTTGATGAAGGCTTAAGTAAAACCAATAAAATGTTGTCTTCAAAATACTTTTACGATAAAAAAGGAGATGCCATTTTTGTTGAAATCATGAACATGCCAGAATACTATCTCACTGATGCTGAACTGGATATTTTCAAAAATCAAACGCAAGAACTCATCAATAGTTTACAACTTCAACAGAACACCTTTTTTGAACTTGTCGAACTTGGTGCTGGCGACGGAACCAAAACCAAACATTTATTAAAAAAACTGGATGATGATGGTTATGATTTTGAATATGTTCCCATCGATATTTCTAAAAATGCTTTACATCAGTTAGAAACTACACTTCATGAAGAATTACCCAAGGTAAAAGTTACAAAAAAACAAGGCGAATATTTTAAAGTATTATCATCATTTAAAACGACTAAAGCACCAAAAATAGTATTGTTTTTAGGTTCTACTATTGGAAATTTACTCGATAAAAATGCCAAGCGTTTTATACGCTCTCTAAGCGACTCTCTCAACACCAGTGACAAAGTGCTTTTAGGTGTCGATTTGATTAAACCTGTAGATGTTGTGCTTCCTGCTTACAACGATAAGCAAGGAATCACAAAGCGTTTCAATCTCAATATTTTAGAACGCATTAACAGAGAACTTGGAGGCAACTTTAATTTAAATACATTTGATCACATTCCTGAATATACCGAAGATGAAGGCATTGCTAAAAGCTTCCTGGTAAGCAAAATCGATCAAACGGTTACTATCGAAGCGTTGCAAAAATCATTTGAATTCAAGCAAGGTGAAAAAATTCATACCGAAATCTCCAGAAAATATAATGATACCATTTTAAATTCCATTTTAAAGGATAGCCAACTGAAAGTGATTACAAAACTTACAGACCGAAAGCAATATGTTGCTGATTACATTTTAGAAAAGGTTTAATATGAAAAAGCAAGCACATCGTACATGTATCTTAGGACTCGGAGAACGAAGTACACAGTACTATGTTTCTACCTTGCATAAAAAATATCATAAAACTTTAGGTGATTACCACACCTTTCCGTTCTTGTTGTATCAAATCGATTTCAATGCTATTAATCCGTTTTTACCAGATCAATTTGATACACTTGTTCCTGAATTGACAAAGATCATACGTAGTATTTCAGACTTTAAAGCATCACATTATCTCATTCCGAATATAACCTTGCATGAAACTGTGGATAAAATTAAACATCAGCTCAATGTTGTGCATCCTGTTCAACTCACGATAAAGCATTGCAAAACTCATAATATTAACAAAATCGCTCTATTTGGATCACGTTACACAATAACATCTAATTATATTACAAATGCTCTAACAACAGCAGGAATTAATGTTGTAAAACCTTCGGAAGAAGATCTGTTGTTAATAGACGATTTCAGAACAAAGACATACAGAAATAGTGAGACAGATTCAGATTTTAAAGTTTACAATCAACTCATTCAGAAGCATACCAATTCATATCCTGTCGTAACGGCTTGTACAGAATTGTCATTGCATCACGAGCGACTTGATAATTCAAATGTCATCGACATGGCCTTGCTTCAAATAGAAACTGTTTTAACGCAAGAGCTCAATAAGTCTTAAGGCTTTGTTATTGCTATTGCTTTAATCGAATTGTTTTAGTATACTAAATGACGTTTAACTCAAACCAGAAGACATGAGAACACCAGATTTTTCAAAACTCAAAGCCGTATTCGTTAATTGCACATTAAAAAAATCGCCAAGACAAAGTCATACTGATGGATTGATGCAAGTATCTCAGAACATTATGAAAAAAGAAGGTGTTTCTGTTGAACACATCAGATTTGTTGATCACGACGTCGCTTATGGCGTATTTCCAGATATGACAGAACAAGGTGAAAAAACCGACGAGTGGCCGAAACTATTTGAGAAGATTTTTGATGCCGATATACTCATCATCGGAACACCAATATGGCTCGGTGAAAAATCATCAGTTGCTCAAAAATTGATTGAACGCTTATACAGTATGAGTGGAAAAACCAACGATAAAGGTCAGTATCTGTTTTATGGAAAAGTTGGTGGTTGTGTGATTACAGGAAATGAAGATGGCGTTAAACATTGTGCCATGGGAATTTTATACGCATTACAACATATTGGTTACTCTATTCCACCTCAAGCCGATTGTGGAT
Organism: Algicola sp.; assembly: GCA_018222875.1. Classification (GTDB taxonomy): domain Bacteria; phylum Bacteroidota; class Bacteroidia; order Flavobacteriales; family Flavobacteriaceae; genus Psychroserpens. The sequence goes on along the minus strand of JAAEZL010000023.1, from coordinate 10,882 downwards.
GGATTGGTGAAGTTGGTCCAGGGCCAAGTTATTTAGATGAAGAAGCGAATGCTAAAGACAATAGCTTTACCAATAGAAATACCACATTTATGACTTATAATTTAATGCATCTGGCTTATATGCTTAAAGAAAACAATGGCTATTCAGCCTACGGAAACTCCAGAGAGCGTTGGGATGATGGCAACCGATGGAATTTTGAAAATCCTGAGTATCGATAATAGCTTGATTTCATTTACTCGTTTTTTGCTTCTCCTCTATCCATTTACTCATAAACTTTGTACTTTGTAAGCTATGATGCTGAAGCATTTGTCCTGTAAAATTGCCTTGTCGGTGCGTTTCGAGAATAGATTTCAGATCGTTTACAAGCTGAATAAAATCACTTTTAAAATCTGAATACTGAAAACGTGTATTTATAACCTGAAATCCTTTGTTTTGGGCATCTTTCCAAATTACTTTATTGGTATACAAAGCTACAGCAGCATTTACAAAATCGTCGACATCATCACTAATAAATCCGTTAGCGTCTAAACTGCCAAACATACCTTCAGCTGCAACAGAACTCATAACACAAGGTGTTCCATTTTGCATAGCATCAATCAACTTTCCTTTTAAACCTGCTCCAAATTGTAAAGGAGCTAAACACGCTTTTGCCTGTTGCATCACCTCTGAAACGTCTTCAGCATAACCTTTAATTAAAAATCCATCAGTATCACTATGTAACTGATTGACTTTCTGCGACGCATAAGCACCATAAATATGAAGTTCAGCCGATGGAAGTTGTTGTCTGATTAGTGGCCAGATATGTTTTTTTAAATACAAAACGGATTGGTAGTTTGGAGGATGTAAAAAGTTACCAATAGTAATAAAGTGTTCTCGTTTTTTAAACTTAGGAAGATTAGTATTATGCGTTTCTGAAACAGGTTCTAACAAGAACGGCAGATAATGCAACAATGAATCATCTACTTTAAAAAACTGAGTCAGTATATCCAGTTCAGCTTCAGAAATTATCAAACTCAAATCACATCTGTAAATACTTGCAATTTCACGTTTAGAGGTATCATTCAGAAGATATGAATAGTCAAATGGTTTGTGGTCTTTAAAAGCTTGCTCTCGTCCTTTTCTCAAACCATGCAAATCTTCTGTATCAAGGATTCGTAAGGCATTCGGACATTGTTCTGCCACTCGCCATCCATACTGTTCTTCAGTCATAAAACGATCAAAGACAACAATCTCTGGCTGAAGTTCACTAATAAATTCATCAAAACTGGAATCGTTAAGCGCTATAGTAACTTGTTCAATTCCTAAAGATTGTAAATCAGCTGCATTCGCTGTCTTAGCGCAAGCACTTGCAAATGTAATAGTGTAACCTTCTGAAGAAAAACAAGATATAAGCTGCATCATTCTGGTTCCAGCCGCAGAACTTAAAGGTTCAGGCCAAACAAAACCAATAATGAGAAGCTTATTTTCCACAGAATTATTAGAATGCTATTGGTTTGAAAGTTCTTCTGCGTACGTTGCTCTCACACCTTTTGCCCAATCAATAACTGCTTTAATTTGCGCATCAGTTAAATTTGCTTCAGTATGTGTCCACGTATAAGAATTCAAAGGCATTTCTTTCTCTTCAACCATTTCAATCAGCTCATCGAGTTTATGGTCTTTCTTTTTAAGATTGTATTCATCCCATTTAGACACGTTAAAATGTCCTTTTCCATGATCAATGTGGTCTGCCAGCCAATAATTTACTGGTGTGATTTTATCATACCAAGGATAACGAGTGACATCACTATGGCAATCAAAACACGTTTCTTTTAAAATAGCTTTGACTTCCGGTGAAGGTTTTGTTTCAGTTATAAATGCATCTATTGAAGCATAATCACCTTCATTCTTTTCTGGTCCGAAAAATTGTGCAATAATAAACACGATAAGTAATGCTATAAGTATCTTTTTTATGAGTTTCATTTTGATTATTTTTGTAATGCTCAAAATTACAAAAAAAGGTTTGACAACAGAACAACTTTACAAGGAATTAAATTACGTCAACCATTCGCGAGAAAAACGCTTACACTATGCTAATTTAGTGATCTCGCAACCCGAACTTATTCCGGAGTTATTAACGATATTATTTAAAGTAGACGATAAAGTATCATGTCGTGCTGCATGGGTTTTTGAGTTTATGTGTGGTGAAAAATTAGAAGCCATCATTCCGCATTTAGATTATTTTCTTGAAAACATTCACAAGGTTCATTTAGATTCTGCTGTAAGACCAGTGGCTAAAGTTTGTGAGTATGTAGTGACTGCTTATTATTCTAAAACTGAGAATAAGATTCAAACAGCTTTAAATTCAAAACATAAAGAACACATCGTTGAAGCCTGTTTTGACTGGATGATTAATGACGAAAAAATTGCACCAAAAGCCTACGCGATGAATACGCTGTTTTTATTGGGAAATCATAGTGACTGGATTCATCTTGAGCTGAAATTGATATTAGAAAGAGATTACCAAATGCAGAGTTCTGGTTTTAAAGCCAGAGCCAGACATATATTAAAAAAAATAAAATCTTAAGTCTGATTGGCTTAAGTAATTGCTAGAAAAAAAAGAAAAAGAAAAAAATGAAAAAGGACAACAAAAGAGTAATTTACTGGCTCCTGACTGGCTGTGTATTAATTTTTATCATGGTCATTGTCGGAGGCATCACCAGATTAACACATTCTGGACTATCTATTTCAAATTATAAGTTAATTTCGGGAACCATTCCTCCAATGAACGAAGTGGAATGGCAAGAGGCTTTCGATTTGTATAAACAATATCCTGAATACCAAAAACTCAACACACATTTTGATCTTGAAGATTTTAAAGACATATACTTTTGGGAATGGATTCATCGGGTTATCGGACGCTTTATTGGTGTGGTATTTTTAATTCCATTTTTATATTTTTTAGCGACTAAGCAGCTTTCAAAATCTACCATAAAAAAATCAATAGTGTTGCTTTGTCTTGGAGGCTTCCAAGGGTTTTTAGGATGGTATATGGTTAAAAGTGGTTTGGTAGACAATCCTGATGTGAGTCATTACCGACTGGCAATGCATTTAACAACAGCTTTTATCACTTTTGCTTATACCTTTTGGGTGGCTTTAGATTTGATATTCCCGAATAAAAAGGACATTGATAAAGGTGTAAGAAATATTATTAGATATGGTTTAGCTATTTTGATTCTTCAAATTATTTATGGTGCTTTTGTTGCTGGATTAGACGCAGGATTTATGCATAATCACTGGCCTATGATGAGTGAAGGTAAATTTATGCACGAAACCGTGTACATTGAACAAAGTCCGTTGTATAAAAATTTCATCGAAGGTAAAAGTGGTGTGCAGTTTGTCCACAGAATATTAGCTTATGTTGTCGTTGCTATAATACTTTTTATCTGGTACAGAGCAAAACGATTAATACTGACCACCAATCAGCTTTATGGCATCAATGCATTGTTAATCATGGTAGGCATTCAATTTCTATTAGGAGTCCTGACCATCATTTATGCTGTACCAGTTTGGCTTGGTGTGGTTCATCAGGTTGGTGCATTTTTATTACTCACAGCAATGACATTTACTTTGCATCGTTTCAGTAAATAATTTATTTTTGCAACATGATATACAGATTTAGAGTTATACTGGATAATGATACTGATGAGGACGTGTTTCGTGATATTGAAATTCGCGAAACAGATTCTCTTGAAGATTTGCACAATGCCATCACGCAATCCTTTGGGTTTGATGGCTTAGAAATGGCTTCATTTTATTTAAGTAATGACGAATGGGATCAAGGTGAAGAAATTTCGATGTTTGACGTGAGTGAAAGCAGTTCTTCTGTAAGATTAATGAGCGAAACGATTTTAAATAATGTAGTTCATGAGTCGCAAACCAAATTAATTTATGTTTACGATTTCTTAAGCATGTGGACCTTTTTAGTCGAATTGGCTGAAATTGTCGAAGAAGCCGAAGGTGCTGATTACCCGAATTTAATGTTTGTTCACGGACAAATTCCTGATACAGCTCCGGAAAAAAACTTTGAAGCTGAAGATTTTGATGACTACAACGATGAATTTGATGACGATTTAGATATCGATGATTACGATAATTTAGATTTTGACGAAAACTGGAATTAAAAATTCCGTTTAATAATTTTATATTTAAGACGACATTGTAACAAAATAACTACAGTGTCGTCTTATTTTTAGAATCAACCCTTACTGAAGTTTTTCAGTAAAAAAATCAATCAAATTTGGAATCTATACTAACCATTAACAATCTCACCAAAAAATTTGGCTATCTCACAGCTGTCAAAGATTTATCGTTTACCATAAATAAAGGCAATGTCTATGGCATTTTAGGTCCAAACGGAAGTGGTAAATCTACAACACTTGGTATCGTCTTAAATGTGGTCAATAAAACACAAGGCGATTTTCACTGGTTCGATGGCAATACAACAACTCATGATGCCTTAAAAAAAGTTGGTGCTATTATCGAGCGTCCCAACTTTTACCCTTACATGACCGCTGAGCAAAATTTAAAACTGGTGTG
>JAAEZL010000023.1:5515-6297 GCA_018222875.1 Algicola sp. | reverse complement strand
AAATAAAGGATGTAGATCAGAGTAAAATAGCAGAAAAACTCGAAGTTGTTGGATTGCTAGACAGAAAAGATCATAAGTTTAAAACCTATTCTTTAGGAATGAAACAACGTCTGGCTATCGCATCTGCGCTGTTAAACGATCCCGAAATCCTGATTCTCGATGAGCCAACAAACGGTCTGGATCCTCAGGGAATTCATCAAATTAGAGCGATTATAAAACAAATTGCCAGTCAAGGTACAACCATACTTTTAGCCTCTCACCTTTTAGATGAAGTTGAAAAAGTCTGTTCACATGTCGTCGTATTGCGTAAAGGTGAAAAATTATACTCTGGTCGTGTTGACGAGATGATTTCCAGTCATGGTTTTTTTGAATTAAAAGCTGAAAAGCATGCAGAGTTAATTCAGCTTCTTGAAACTGATGCTTCCTTCGGAAATGTTAAAGTAGAAGGCGAACTCATCACTGCGTTTTTAAATCAGCCTATGGATGCTCCTGCTTTCAACAAACTCATGTTTGAAAAAGGCATTGTGTTGTCGCATCTGGTAAAACGAAAAGAAAGTTTAGAAGAACAATTTTTACAACTTACAGACAAGAATTAAAAATTCACCCTATTCTCAATTGAAGGGTTAATCAATCAAAACTGAATACATTCAGCATAAATCAACCAACCATGTTAAGACTTTTACAACTAGAATTACAAAAATTATTACTCAACAGAGCGAGTAAGGTTTTGATATTTATTTCATTCGTATTGCCGTTTTTCGTCATTATATTATCGTCACTAC
>JAAEZL010000023.1:3798-5505 GCA_018222875.1 Algicola sp. | reverse complement strand
TTTTTCACCTTAGAATTAGGACATTACGGATTGTTTAACTTTCCGATTGTGTGGCATATTACTACGTTTTTTGCTTCACAATTTAAATTCTTTTTTGCCATAGTCGTCGTGAGTATGATTGGTAATGAATACAGCAATAAGACCATTAAGCAGAATCTTATTGACGGACTTAGTAAAAAGGAGTTTATACTCTCTAAGTTTTATACAATAGTGTTCTTTTCGGCAATTGCAACCATCTTGATTTTTATCATTTGCCTGTGTATTGGTTTGTATTATTCAAGCATCAACGAACTAAGTTTAATCTTTAGAGAAACTGAATTTCTACTAGCCTATTTTGTAAAACTAGTTGGCTTCTTCAGTTTGTGTTTGTTTTTAGGAATGTTAGTCAAGCGTTCTGCTTTTGCTCTGGCATTTTTATTTGTACTTTACATCTTAGAATGGATTATTTTTGGATTAATCACCTGGCAGGCGAACGTTGATATCGCAGAGAAAATTCAGAATTTCTTCCCATTAAAATCAATGTACAAACTTATCGATCAGCCATTTCAAAGGATTGCTATATCAAAAGCACCTAACGGACAAGATTTTATGTATGACTTTGCAGTGCATTGGTATGAAATTGCGATTGTTTTGGGTTGGACTGCCCTTTTTATCTTTTTATCGTATAGATTATTAAAGAAAAGAGATTTGTAATATCTTTATACATTCAGCTATTCTCTAATCATAGTTTTATGTTAAAGTTCTGCTTATACTATAATATAGGTAGTAATTTTAGCCTAAAAGCTGTTTTATTAATGTTGGCTGAAAAAGTAAATTGCTATTACTAAAATGAAAAAGAATCCCTATCTGTTTTTAACACTGCTGTTTTGCAGTGTAATTTCTTATGCACAACAAGAAGCGTCCTACTGGTATTTTGGTCAAAATGCAGGCTTGCGTTTTAACGCTGGAGCTGGAACGGTTACTGCTGTAACTGATGGACAAATAAATACACTTGAAGGTTGTACATCAATTTCTGATACTACCGGAAACTTATTGTTTTATACTGATGGTCAAACCGTTTGGAATCAAAACCACCAAATTATGCAAAATGGTGATTATTTTGGAGGTACAGGACTTCTTGGTGATCCTTCAAGTACATCTTCAGGTTTAATTGTTCCGAAACCTCAAGATCCAACGCAGTATTATATATTCACAGTTGATGAACCTCATCATGATAATGCCAGTGTCTATCCTAATCAGTTTACGGGTAATTATGATAGTGGTGGAAGTGTTCCTGTTCAGGATGACGGATTTAATAATGGTTTAAACTACTCCTTAGTTGATATGACTTTAGATGGTGGCTTAGGTGATGTTGTAACTACAGAAAAGAATGTTCCTTTAGTAACATATAACCCTTCTGATCTTGACGAAATCTCTTATAAATGCTCAGAAAAAATTACAGCCGTTAAAGCAGATGATTGTTCCTCATTCTGGGTAATTACGCATTTTGTCGACCGGTTTTATGCGTTTAAGGTTGATACCAATGGCGTAGATACCAATCCGGTAATTTCTACAGTAGGTCCAACAGTTCCTGTTCAAGGGTATCGCAGAAATTCATTAGGTTATATTAAAGCGTCTCCTGATGGCTCTAAAATAGCTGTGGCACACTTTGGTTTTGCAAATTCAACTGCTGCAAATGCTGCTGGTGGTGTTTATTTATTAGACTTT
>JAAEZL010000023.1:0-3788 GCA_018222875.1 Algicola sp. | reverse complement strand
AATGATACAGGAATTGTATCAAATTCTGTTGAACTTTATGGTCCGGAAAACAATGACAGTCCGTATGGAGTAGAGTTTTCAGCTGAAAATAAAAAGATATATGCTTCAGTAAATGACGGTCCAAATGGCAATGGAGCGAGTAGTATTTTACAATGGGATTTAGAAGCTGCAGATATACCTTCGTCACAACAAACTGTACATACGTCTTCAACATTTAATGCTGGTGCTTTGCAACTTGGTATTGACAAAAGAATTTACAGAGCTCAGGTTAGCTTTTCAAATCTTAATACGTCTGGACGCTTCTTGGGTGTTATCAATAATCCTGAAGCAGATGGAATGGCTGCCGATTATAATGAAACAGGTGTACTTTTAGATGTTAATAATGACTTTAATAATTTATCACGAATTGGCTTACCTCCTTTTATTCAATCCTTATTCAATTCACAAATTGATATCATCCAAAATGGAATCAGTACGACCGAATTAAAATTATGTACTGGTGACAGTTACACCCTTTTAGCTGAAGACATTCCAGGAGCTGATTATTCGTGGACCAAAGACGGATTACCTTTAGCTGAAACAACATTTCAACTCTTTGTGGATTCTCCTGGTTTTTATGAAGTCTTTATAGAACAAAATAACGGTGAATGTCCAATTGAAGGTGAAGCCGTTGTCGGTATTTTTGATATTCCAACAGCAACTCAACCTGACACTATTGTGGTTTGTAATGAATTTCCAAGTGCTGCTTTTGATTTAACAGTACAAGATTCGCAAATACTTGATACACAAAATCCTGATGATTATTCGGTGCGGTATTTTAGAACTCAGGATGATGCAGATCTTAATGAAAATGAAATCGTAGGTAGCTTTAATAACACCACTAATCCTCAAACAATTTATGCAAGAGTAGAAAACAATGAAAATCCGAATTGCTTCACAACGACAACTTTCGATTTGATTGTTTTTATTACGCCTGTTATAGCATCTCTGGAAGATCTTACAATTTGTGACACAGACTTCAATGCCAATAGCATGGATGGATTTGTCACGATTGAATTGTCAGATTTAAATGCTGATATATTAATTGATCAGGATGCAACGATCAACACAATTAGCTATCATCCTTCGCAACAAGATGCCGATGACAATACCAATGCCTTACCAAATACGTACACGAATACAACAGCTTATTCTGAAGAAATATTTGTACGTATTGAGAATAGCACGAACACCGATTGCTATTCAACAGATTCTTTTATTCTTACTGTTAATGATGCTCCTGAAGCCATAGACACCACTATTGTGCAATGTGATGAAGATGGTATTCCTGACGGATTTACAACCTATAACCTCAACCAGATTTTTGATGATATTACCAATGGAGCTGCAAACAGAACAATCAATTTTTATGTATCGCTTTCCGATTTAGAACACAATGAAGATGAGCTAAATCCTGATGCTTTTGACAATTATTTGAATCCGCAGACCCTTTATGCTTTAGTCACAAACACTAGTACTGGCTGTACTAATATTGCTGAAATTACGCTTGAAACGAGTTCTACAGCTTCAAATGATACGTTTTTAGAAACATGTGATGATGATGGTATTGAAGATGGCTTTTCTAGCTTTAATCTTTCAGATGCTGAAAATGATATTCTATTCGGATTACCAGCTGGTCTTGACTTGAGCTATTATGAAACGTATGAGGATGCGCTTATTGAAGATAATCCGTTGAGTACAAATTTCACAAATACCATTCCGTATAATCAAACCATTTATGCACGCGTTGAAAACGCAAATGCCTGTTTCGGAATTAGCGCTATTGATTTAACTGTTTTTGAACTGCCAAACATTGAAACTGAAGAAGAATTATTGTATTGCCTCAATGACTTTCCGCAGACCATAACCTTAACCAGCGGATTAATTGATGACATTCCAAATAACTATTATTTTGAATGGTCAACAGGTGAAGACATGTTTGAAATTGAAGTTAATGAACCAGGAACATACACCGTTCGGGTTACCAATACTGATGGTTGTTTTAAAGATAGAACGATTACGGTTTTACCTTCAGGTATTGCAACCATTACAGATATTCAAATTACAGATGCTACCTCTAACAATACCATAAGTGTTTTTGTGGAAGGTGAAGGTATTTATGAATATGCATTAGATAATAGTTTTGGTCCTTATCAGGAAAGTAATGTGTTTACAAATGTTGACTTCGGATTTCATACCGTGTTTGTTCGAGATATTGAAAATGATTGTGGCATTACTGAAGAACTGGTATCTGTAATTGGATTTCCAAAATTCTTTACGCCTGATGGAGATCGTTACAATCAGTTCTGGCAGGTAAAAGGACTTTCAGAACAGTTTCAACCTAATACAGAAATCCTGATTTTTGACCGTTATGGAAAATTACTTGCTCAATTAGATCCTCTTGGACCAGGTTGGGATGGTACTTATAATGGTGCAGATATGCCATCTAGTGACTATTGGTTTTTTGTAACCCTTCAGGATGGCAGAGTGTTTAAAAGTCATTTTGCTTTAAAACGTTAAGAATTATTTTATGTAAATTCACACCTCAAAACAACTGATAATGAAGTTAAGCAAACTTGTAATTTTAGTTTTCATTTTAGCTTTTTCGTTGTCCTCGCTTGCTCAAGATATTGAATTATTTCAGCAGTTTAATGGCAGATATGATTATACTGCGATTGGGAATACACTCAACGCGACTGAGAATGGTAACTTTTCACCATGTGAGATTTTAACGACTTCTTCTGCTGATTTATCTTTAACCACTAATCAAATTATAGTTGCTGCTTATTTATATTGGGCAGGTTCAGGAACTGGAGATTTTGATATTGAACTCAACGGCATTCCTATAACTCCAGATAGAACTTTCAACACTATATATAACAATAGAGCTTACTTTTCTGCATTTACTGATATTACAGAAATCATTCAAGATCAAGGTAATACCAACTATACCATTTCCGAATTTGATCTTACAGAAATCATAGCACCTTATTGTTCAAATTTAAGTGGTAGCAATTTTGGTGGTTGGGCTATCACAATTATTTATGAAGATTCTAGCCTTCCTTTAAATCAGTTAAACATCTATGATGGTTTGCAAAGAGTACCAGATAGTATAACGATAACCTTAGATAATTTAAATGTTTTAGACAATGAAGATGCAAAAATCGGTTTTATTGCCTGGGAAGGTGATGCAGGTTTAGCAGTAAACGAACAACTAACTATAAATGGTAATTTAATTGGAAATCCGCCTTTAAACCCATTCAATAATGCCTTTAATGGAACCAATAGCTTTACTGGAGCAACAGATTTGTATAACATGGATATTGATGTTTATAATATTCAAGACAATATTGCTATTGGTGATAATTCTGCCATAATAGAACTTACTTCTGGTCAGGATCTGGTATTCATTAATAACATCATTACTGTACTTAATAGTCAACTGCCAGATGCGACAATAACACTTAATGATTACACTATTACTTGTGGAGACCGAAACATCGATGTAGAATACACAGTTTTTAATACGAACAGTACAGAATTTCTTCCTGCAAACACTTCCATTGCATTTTATGCAGATGATGTTCTTGTTGGTTTAGCAGCCACTCAAAATGACATTCAAATTAATGATTTTGAACTTGGAACGATTTCATTATTAATTCCGGACAATATTGGAGATTCATTTACATTAACTATAGTTGTTGATGATGATGGATTTGGAAATAGTTCAATTACTGAAATAATTGAAA
>JAAEZL010000225.1:1765-3065 GCA_018222875.1 Algicola sp. | reverse complement strand
GGTTCAAGCATCCAGATACTTGTAAGAGAAACCTTTGCAAATTATAATTTTCCTGAAAAATCAATCTGCTCTAACTTTACCGGATTTGATAACGCAACTTTTGTTATAGTAATCATTGTTCTGATTTTTTATAGTTATGGAAAAGTCAAGCCTGTAATTCAGGAAACCTATATTTCAAAAGAAAAAGTTAGATTAAAAGAAAATGAATCTGACCTGAATAAAAACTAACTACAACAATAGCTCTATGGAATTGCTTTGGTCGTATTCTACTTGAAAAATTGTCAAGGAATTACCAAAACTTAGATTATAAACGAAAAATTAAATTTAACCAAATGAATGATAGATTAATCAAACACTTAGAGGTAGAATACAAGGGAAAAACTTATGTAGGGAATAAAATTTATGATAACAAGGAGGTTTTTAGTGCATTAAATAAAAACATTAAAAATATTCCTGTTTCGTTTCTTGATAAAGTAGAAGAAGAAAAAGGAATCATATTAATTAAATTTAAAGAAGAAGGTTACATGGAAAGAGACTTGAAAAATGTAAGCTTAGAATTGTATCAAGAATTCCTTTCTGAATATAGTCGAGGTTTTAACTAACCATCCATACCAATAATAAATGTCTGAATAAAAGCTTTAATTTTTTCTTTTATTCTGTTTCCAACTAATTCCCTTTGGAGAACACTTGGCTGTTTTTCTAAGGCTTCAATCACTTCCTCTTAGGTTGCCATTTTACCTGTAAATAAATAATCGTTTATTATGTCTTCTACTTTGTCTTGTTTTAATGCTTCTGCTGTACTTAAATCTTGTAATGCTTTTTTTGTTCTTCTGACATTGATTGGTTTGTAGTTTATGAAATATAAAAATAGGAATCTTTTTACTAATCAAGGAATCATTTCCGTATAAATAAAATACTCTCTATTTTTAGCATCCCAAATAACCTAATTTTAAATTGACCTCAAACCTAACCTACGCAATTCACAAGAACGAGCTTGTTCATATAAGTCAAGTCACCTCGGGATTAGACTGTAACTGTATTTGCCCAAACTCTAACTGTAAGGGAAAGTTAGTTGCTCGTAAAGGCAAAGTAAAATCCCATCATTTTGCTCATTATAGCTTAGAGGATTGCGGTGGTGCGATTGAATCATCTTTACACTTATTGGCTAAAGACATTCTGAGGAAAACAAAGGTTTTTGCACTACCAGACTTAATTGGTTATGAACTAAAATCAAATAGAACTGCTAAAGTAGCGAACAAACTCACAGGCAAGATTGAAAAAGTTGAATGACAAGCACCTT
>JAAEZL010000225.1:0-1755 GCA_018222875.1 Algicola sp. | reverse complement strand
GTAATTTTCAACCTGATGTTGTAATGACCATAAATGGGAGAAAACTATTCATTGAGATAGCTGTCACCCATTATGTCGACGAGGAAAAACTTCGAAAAATTGAAAACTCAGGAATTTCAACTATTGAAATCGATTTGTCAGAATACAGAAATGGATTTACTAAAGAACAATTAGAAGAAACACTTATTCAGGGCACTAAAGCAAAACAATGGATTTATAATACAAAAACCGAAATTTTAACCAAACAATTTTTTGATAGAATCGACAGGGAATTGCAAGCCGAAAAAAACTTTGATAATTATTTAAAGGAATTAAAACAATACAAGATTGATTTGGCTAAATACAATGGTCACAAAGTGATTGAATTTAGTGAGCTTGGTAAAATTTGTTGCACTAAATTAGTTTCGGCTAATCTTCAAAACATAAAAGTTCATCATCCTGTTCTCTCTAAATTACGAAATAAGGAGGTATGGGATGGCGACATACATAGCACAAATGGCGGCGCAAGTTTTGTGTTTATAAATAGTAAGAAGTCTTTTTTTTCGCCAAGCTTTTATAAACGAAACAATGCATCCAATCAAAAACGCTTTGAATATAGAAGAATGTATGCCATACTTAGCAAATTGGCGAGTCAAAGTTTAGTTGAAGAACAAATTTGCAAGGAATGTGAATTCTACGAGGATATTTTTGACAATGATTCTAAAATAGTCTGTAAATACCATAAACTCATAACAAATTAAAAATACTTAGACAGCTCTAATGCCAAGTCCTTATTACTTTTTCCAATATAATTTAAGAACATAGCTTCGGTACTATGACCTGTTACATTAATTAATAAGGTGGTTGGAATCTTGCCATAGTAATTTGTAGCAAATGACCTTCGACCAATATGACTGGTCACTAATTTATGCTTTGGATAAGCCCCCTTTACAGCTCTAATTTTTTTATGGTCTTCCTCTCCCGAAATATTCTCCTGTATCTTTCCTATAATAATGTCATCGATACCAGACTTCTCAGCGACAACTTTAATATAGTCATTATAGCGCTGGTCTGAAATTGGCCTCGGAAAGTTACCATGATGCCTGTCAAGAACTTCAAGCACTTTAGGCAACAACGGAATGGTCATTATCCTTTTGGTTTTCTGCTGTTTAAATTCCAGCAGCATCTTACCATTTTCCTCTCTTATCATATCCTTTGTAAATCGCATGAAATCTGAAATCCGTTGACCAGTATAGCAACTTACAATTAACCAATCACGAGCATTTTTTAAATAATCATGTTCCAAATCTGCGTTTTCAATCGCTTCAAGCTCTTCAAAACTCAAATAGATTTTTGGAGGTTCTTCCTTTTGGAATTTTAGCATTAAGGCTTCAGGATTAACAGACACACCACGCATTACAGCATACCTACAAAATGTCTTTATAATATTGAATTCACGTTGCTTTGTGTTCTGCGAGTAATTTTCAAAATCATAGTAATTAGAAAATTTTTGTTTAAATGACTCATTGATGTCAGAAAGCATGATGTTTTGACCTAAAAATTCTTCGAATCGCTCCATCTTATTTTTGATGACATTGAATTTGGTTTTTGAAGCCTTACTTATTTCCTCTCCTCTCTGCTCTATGTAGTAGGAAATAAACGAAGTCAAATTTTCAGGAATTTTGGATTCTTCACCTTTAGGATTGTGATAGAATTGTAATTGTTTATTTAACCAAGATTTATCCAATACCGATGGATCATTCACTTTATCAAAAG
>JAAEZL010000224.1 GCA_018222875.1 Algicola sp. | reverse complement strand
ACCGATTACTCAACAGCTAATATTTCCATTCTTTCTAACTCAACTCTGAATTTAATAAAACGGAATTGCTGCTTACTCAAACTCTGAATTAATAATCATTCAAAATCGGACCCTCACTCAGGCGGATTTTAGCAAGTTGGTGGAATTTGACACTCAAACTCTGAATATCATTACAGCGAAAAAAAGCCTGGTTTTTTTTCGCGATTTTTTTTTGTGTATAAACAAGATAATTCCAAAATAACATTCTGAAAATTATAAAATTTTATAAATTAAAGACAAGCATGTAATTTTTTGTGATACAAAAAATTATTGTTGTTTATTTGCTTGATTTCAGAAAAACTAGTAAAATCAGTCAATTTTGAGAACATCTGTATTCAAAAAAAACAGTTTTCAATTGTTAATTGCAATTTGTGATAATTTTGTGATACAAAAATATTACAGAATATATCACAAAAATTATAATTTACTTTTAAGTCTTTGAATGTCTTATGAAAAAGTATTCGACATATCAATTTCTCCTCTTTCAATAAAGATTTCCAACACATTTTCATCCAATAGAAACTTTTCTAATTTTTCATAATTGAATTTTTTGTCCTTATTATAGGACTCATGAAAATCAAAATAGTCTCCATCAAATCCGCTACTATCTCTAACTATTAATAAATTTTTTAAGATCTTGTCAAATTCAAACACTAAACTTGTAGGTAGATAATTCTCAATTCTCTTTAATGTTTTAATATATTGTTCTAAATTATTTTTATCAACTTCACGCTTTTTGTTTTCTCGTTTTCTATAAATCCAAACCATAAGTCGTAAGAAGTCTTTTGAAAACAAAAATTCTTCTCTTTTTGTTTTCACTTCATACTGGTGACAATAACTTCCGTTATGGACTGCTTCTAATAAATTGCGAAGATATTTAGAACTCGTTATATTTTCTTTCTCTGCGTTAGCGACAATTGTCGATTTTAATACTTTAGATACTCTAAAATTAAGCGTAGCATCTTCATCGCTAATTGATTTTTTAGCAGTCATAAGTTTTGATTTAAATTACTCTATTGGTATATTAAATATAGTTTTTAGAAGGTGTTTTTCAGCATCTTCTTCTGTGATAAGCACTTTCTTTTTACTTCTAATCGGTTTACTCAATTTCTCAAATATAGTTTCAGTCAATAATTGATCACCAGTTATAAAATCTGGTGTTTTCAATACATCCTGCTTATTCAATTGAGCATTATCAAAATAATTCACCACATGATCTGGAATTAAAAATTGTTTTTCTATATAATCCCAATGTTCATCAAATGCTTCTTTCTGAATCTTAAATGAATTTATAGTTTCTTCACTACAGTCCAATATATAATCTTCTATATGCTCAAGCATCCAATTGGATACATGTTTATAAAATGCAACGCTTAGAGAATATCTTTCACATAGAAAGCAGAACGCTTCAGAGGATAACTTGGCTTTCAAATCTAAAAGTTCATAAATATTTTCTGACAGCACAGAAGCTTTACCAAGTAATTCAAAACTGGAAGCTCCATTATCGAGAATATAATTATCTCCATTAGTTTGCACTAGAACAACAGTATTGAAAACTGTATCAAACTTTTTATCCTTCCACATCTCATCTAAATCAGCCCATAACTTTCGTGGAAAGTAAAATATGAGTGGTTTATACAAGCGATGTATCAACTCATTGTGCTTATCTTTTAAAGGTTTTTCCAAAATACAAACTTAAGATTTTATTAATTCTGAATAATCATCAGGGAACTCAGCATCAATATCTCGTAGATATTTCTCAAGAGCCTTCATTGAAGAATGCCCTGTTATCTGCATCAATTTACTTTTAGCCTCGAACGGTGACGACCCCTTGACTAACTCACTATATAATTTTGTAATATATGTATGTCTAAAGCTATACAACCCATAATCTATTCCCAAATTAAATGGATCTTTAACAATCCGTTTGAACCGTTTTGAAAAATAATCCCGTTTGTTACTTAAATCAGATTCCCATACACCTCCTAAACCATCAGGTGTAAACAAGCTATGTTCTTTATTTAGTTTTGAGAGATCAGGTAAATCCTTAAGTAATAAATCAGGAATAATCTTTGTCTTTAACGGACTATTCTTAGCTTTAAATTGAATTCGTTTATTCTTTATATCTAGATCTCCAACACGTAATCTACAGACTTCTATTGGTCTCAAAAAATTATAGGAAATAAATTTTATGAAGAGCAACAAAGTTTGATCCGTTTTTTCCAAATGCTCAAAAATAGCCTTCTGTTCTTGATTTGAATACGTTTTGTTTCGTTTAGGCAGAGACTTTAATACAGGGATGTTTTTTATAAAATTAGACGAGATAATATCATTATCCTCCAATGCCTGCATAATACTACTTAAATCAGTTCGGTAATTATTTCGATTTCTAGGACTGGTTTCTTCTAAAATATGATTCAAAAATTCCATTACCAATTTCTTATCAATGTCTGTGATCTTGTTAAGTTCTGGATAATGCTTCTCAACCCACAACAAAAAATTTTTTAAACGATTTTCATAACTTCTTCTTGTGGTATCACTTATTAGTTTCTCCTTGAACTTTAAACCTTTAACAAAGGCTTCTTTATAAGATAATACAGAGGCTTTTGACTCATTCCTCAAATTAGACGCAGGAACTATAATTGCTTCTGACATTTGATCTTCTTTCCTTTGCTCACGATTCTCATATAGTGTTGAGTTATCTTCAAAAGGATTAAACCCTTCTTTTAATAAACTTAAAAGCTTTGCTTTATAAATACCTAAAACAATAAGCCGATCTTCTTTTGTATGGTATCTATTAGCTCCTCCATAAACATTTTTCATTCGTTGAAGTAATCCTGTTTCGGGATTTCGATAAGAATAATAGACGTACCAACGTTGTTTTAAATTTCCATTAGCTGAATAGATTTTTGGTATTGAATAGTTTTTCTTTTTTGACAAACCGTGTTCTAAAATGTGTTCGTTTCCGTGTTCGTTGGTAAGATATGAATTTAAATTAAACATAAAAAAAATGGCTTTGTGTAAACAAAA
>JAAEZL010000223.1:852-3106 GCA_018222875.1 Algicola sp. | reverse complement strand
GCTGATGGAAAAATATTAACGGAAATAAAAACTGCGTAGAACAACGTGTATAATTCATTGCGACCGAATTCCCTCTCGGTAATTCAATCTTATTAATTACCTTTAGATCAGGCGGAAAATGACTCGCGTCCTTTCCCGCAACGAAATCATAACACGAACACGTTAGGCGCAATTAAAAACAAACTATATGAAAATATTCCTATTCTCTTATGGAACATTACAATTAGAGAAAGTTCAGATTGAGTCTTTTGGCAGACTATTAAAAGGAAAAAAAGATAAACTATTTGGATATAAAATTTCTTATTTAAAAATTAAAGATGAAATGGTACTCAAAAGAAGCCAAGAGGAGAAACACCCTATTGCAATCAAATCCAATAACGAATCTGATTTCATATCAGGTATGGTTTTTGAGATTACTAATAAGGAACTTAAAATGGCAGATGAATATGAAGTAGAAGATTATATAAGAGTAAATGAAACATTAGAAAGTGGCATTGAAGCTTGGGTGTATGTAAAAAATGACAATAAATGAAAGCTTACCCAAAATACTTAACTTTTGAGAACCGAAAAAAAACACCTTCAGTTCTAAACCAAGAATACCCTATTCCAAAATTAAACTCTGAAAAAAAATATTACCCAGATAATAAATACATTTTACCTCTTCTTTCCAATGATGAGAATAAAAAGAAATTCGCAATTGTTCTCTTTTATATTTTCCTAAAAGACACTATTGAAGTTGAACATTTTTTAGTTATTCCGGCAATAGCGAACCTAAAAAGATTAAATTATCCAATTCCAAATAAAGCTAAAGAAGACCTTTATAAAATTGCCACTGATGAAGGTTTTCACGCAGAACAATCTTTAGTATACTTAAATAAATTAAAAGATAAGTTTAATATTGAAATACCAAATGACAACAAACCGCCTCGATTCATAGCAGAATTAGAAAAGAACTTAGAAGATAAGAGCAATTCTGAAATAAAACATTTACTACCATTAATCTTCGGTATAGTAACAGAAACAAGAATATCAATTGAGCTTGGACAATTTGCGAAAAATAAAGGTTTAGACGATTCTGTTAGGGAAATTTGCTTGAGTCACGCAATTGATGAGGTAGTTCATTCTTCACAGTTTCAAGCACTGGGAGAATGGCTTTGGAACTTTTTTGATGTCAGAACGAAAGAATTAATTTCAGAAGCATTTGTAGATGCAATAATAGCAAGAAATCTTCCAGATATTGAAGACCTAATTATAGCTTTTTCAATCGCAGAAAATATTTCTTTGACGAAAGCAGAAGAGCATATCAAAAGAGTTTACAACGAAAACATTCTAATAGATGATATGCTTGAGGTTTGCGAACCTACATTAAAATACCTAAAAAGAATTAATATTATTGATGAGATATTTTTTTATTCTAAAATAGAACAATTAAGAAAAGAACTTAAAATAAAATTATCTCTATGATAGAACTAAAAACATTTATAAGTTACAGAAAGTCTGATGGTAGTCTATTAGCTAATTGGTTTTACAATAATTTGCAAGGGGACAACTTCACAATTCGTTCTAATGTTTTTACTCTTTCAACTTTAATGGATATAGGTATTCCTTCACGTTCAAATTGGAAAAAGGACATTGATGATTCTTTATCAAAAGTAGATTTCCTTACAATAGTTTGTAGTCCTGATGCAATGAAAAAAAAAGATGGAATTGATTACCTATATTATGAATTAGAATGGTGGGCAAAGAATAAAATTATGAATCCGCCTGTATTAATATCTCTAAATAAAGATGGTGTATTTAACGTACCGAAAATCGTATTAAATTCGTGGAAAAACCTTCAAGTTATTCCTATATCACAAGACAATTTAGAATCAAAGAACAAAAACAGTAAAAAAGAAATTAAATCATTCAAAGACAGTATTTGGAGAGGAATTATTGATTTAAAAATTAACATAAAGGATTCTCAAAAACAATCAAACAATCTCATTATTAATCTTCCTGGAATTTATACTTGGGCAAAAGACAAATATGGCAGATATATTCAGGTTAATGAAAACTACGCTCGTGCAGCGGGTTTCGATTCCCCAGCAGCAATGATTGGAAAAACTGATTTTGATATGCCTTGGAGAAGTCTTGCTGAACTATTTTTAGAAGGTGACAAAGAGGTTATGGAAAATAATGAGGCTAATCGTTTGGGTATTTTAGAGAAAGAAATAATGGTAGATAAAATTGTTGATATTTTTGTTCACGAAAG
>JAAEZL010000223.1:0-842 GCA_018222875.1 Algicola sp. | reverse complement strand
CTAATAGAGTGATTGGTGTTCAAGGTCAATTCATTGAAGCAACCGATTTAATTAACTACAATCCAAGTAGCGAGTTTGAATTTAAAGAAGGTGGTGTTTTTTTAGGTTCAAATTTCGGAAATGAATATCTTGATAAAATTGAAATATTGGTTTTTAAGGGCTTAATAAAAAATACACCTAAAAGTAAACTTGCAAATGAATTAAATATTACAACGATTAAATTAAAATCAATAATAAAGTCTATTCAAAAAAAGCTTCAATGCAGTTCTGAAAGAGAAATTATAATTAAAGCGGTTAGAGAAGGGCTTCCAATAAAACTTTTCACTTAATGGTACAAGAAAAACATTTAGAATTCATACAAGATATAATCAACAGATACAACTCAAACTCATTTATTATTAAAGGTTGGGCAATTACTATTGTTTCAGCATTATATGCATTATCAGGAACCGTTAAAGAGCCTAAATTAGTTTTAACAGCAATAGTTCCAATAATATTATTTTGGTTTGTAGATTCTTATTATTTATCCAATGAGAGGTGTTTTGTTGACTTATATAATTCTTCACTTATTGGAGAGGTAAAACTTCCAAAGAAAAAAACTCTTAAAAGTAAATTTCAAATTAAAGAAGATAATTTTTTAATCCATAAAGTCGAATCTTATGATATGAACTTTAAAATCTTTAAAATATGGATTGATAACAGTTTATTTAGAGTGATGGGTTCTAAAACAATTTTTTGGTTCTATTTTGGACTTCTTTTAGTAACCATTTTAATCTGGATTTTCTTTACTTTTTTTGGACAAAGTGCAGGAATAAATAACTGCCCACAACAATGTGTATAAG
>JAAEZL010000222.1:2498-3112 GCA_018222875.1 Algicola sp. | reverse complement strand
TCCAGAGCATCACCTTCACTTATAAACAAGGTCGCGCTTTTACCTTCTTCCAGAGAACCATATTCTGAATCAATGCCCAGTATTTTTGCTGTATTTAAAGTAATCAATTGTAAAGCTTGCTCTTTTGATAATCCATAAGCTACGGTTGTTCCTGCATAAAATGGTAAATTACGAGCATTCATACGCTCCATTGATCCGCTGCCTTCCAATGCTACAACAACACCTTTGTCAACTAATAGTTTCGCCATTTTAAAAGGTAAATCATAATCATCATCAGTTTGTCCAGGTCTTGAATGTACACGTTGTAACAACACAGAAACATTGTTTTGCTTCAGTAAATCTGCAACTTTATACGCATGATAGCCACCAACGATCGTC
Source organism: Algicola sp. (assembly GCA_018222875.1). Taxonomy (GTDB): domain Bacteria; phylum Bacteroidota; class Bacteroidia; order Flavobacteriales; family Flavobacteriaceae; genus Psychroserpens. Next base: position 2,734 of record JAAEZL010000222.1, on the reverse strand, counting down.
ATATGTTTAACACCATTTTCTTTTGAAAAATTAACAGCATCAATAATGCCTTTTTCGTCATCAACATGAATGTAAAGTTTTTTTGAGCCATCAAAAAGGCCTTCAGTCGCTTCATAAGGTAAGTTTAGTGCTTGATTAGTGCCTTTTGCATACGCTTTAGTGGCATTGAAGAAATCTGTAATTTCTTTAACCTGCTTTTCATAATTCTTATTCGCTTTTAAACCAGGATCTTCACC
>JAAEZL010000222.1:0-2488 GCA_018222875.1 Algicola sp. | reverse complement strand
ACTATTTGGCCAGTTCATGTGAATACCATCATCTTCTTTCACTACGGCATCTTCCCAGTTCCAGGCATCAAACTGTACCACAGACGAAGTTCCAGATATGCGTCCACCACGAGGAGTTATCTGACCTAAAAGTACGCCGTTTGGACGCATAGATTCTACCACTTTAGATTCTGTATTGTAAGCAATCAAACTTCTGATATGAGGATTCCATGAACCTAATTCTGAATCATCATCAGTAGCACGAACGGCATCAATTTCAACCAATCCTAAGGTCGTATTCGGAATGATAAAACCAGGATATACATGTTTTCCGGTAGCATCAATAACGTCCATATCAGCTAATTTGATTTTTACTATTCTGGAATCGACGACATTTAGTAGTTTTCCATCTTTTATGATGATTAAACTGTTTTTAATAACCTCTCCGTTTCCAAGGTGAGCTGTAGCTCCTTTAATAGCAATAGTATTACTCTGTTTTTTTGCTGGTGTTTGTTGTGCATGTGTAAAACCAAATGTTAACAGCAACAGCACGATATATAAATTTATGTTTTTCATCTTTTTTAGTTTAGTGTGATTCATGATCGATATAGTCGCAATGCATTTGATCTTTTTCTTTCGTTTTAACAGGTTGTGTCTTTAGGCCTTTATTTTTAGCTAAAAGCATGTCATTGATAAGCTTCGCTTTTTCTTTCTTAATCTGAGAACGCATTAGTTCGTCACGCTTGATATCGAAATACGTCACACCTTCAATAATTGTTTTTTCAGCTTTTGCATAAATTGAAAGCGGATGATCTGACCACAATACCAAGTCAGCATCTTTACCAACTTTAATACTTCCAACTCTATCATCAATATGAAGCAATTTTGCCGGATTTAAAGTCACAAACTTCCAGGCTTCTTCTTCAGGAATACCACCATATTTAACAGATTTTGCAGCTTCCTGATTTAAACGACGCGACATTTCACCATCATCACTATTGATGGCAACAACAACTCCTGCATTATGCATAATGGCTGCATTGTAAGGAATCGCATCATTCACTTCATATTTGTAAGCCCACCAGTCACTAAATGTTGATCCACCAACACCATGTTCAACCATTTTATCGGCTACTTTATAACCTTCAAGAATGTGTGTAAACGTATTGATGTTAAAGTCGAATTGCTCTGCAACTTTCATCAGCATATTGATTTCGCTTTGCACATACGAGTGACAGGAAATAAAACGTTCTTTATTCAAGATTTCAGCTAAAACTTCCATTTCAATATCTTTTCGGTATGGCTTTCCGCTTTTCTTTAACGCATCATAAGCTTTAGCTCTGCTGAAATAATCAATGTACAATTGTTCAACTCCCATTCTGGTTTGTGGAAAACGTTCGAAACTTGACCAGTTCGATTGCTTGACGTTTTCTCCTAAAGCGAATTTTATAAATTTCGGACTATTATCAAAAATCAAATCCTGAGCATCTTCTCCCCATTTTAATTTAATAATTGCTGAACGTCCTCCGATTGGATTTGCCGAACCATGTAAGATTTGAATGGTAGTTACTCCACCAGCAAGGTTTCTGTAAATATCAATGTCTTCGTCATCTATAACATCTTCAATACTCACTTCAGCTGAAGAATTTTGACCACCTTCATTTATGGAAGCAGCCGCAATATGTGAATGCTCATCAATAACACCTGATGTTAGATGCTTTCCAGTGGCATCAATTACTGTTGCACTTGAATCGGAAAGATCTTTTCCAATTTTTGCAATCTTGCCATTTTTGACCAAAACATCTGTTTGCTCCAAAATACCTTCAGCTTCATTAGTCCAAACCGTTGCGTTCTTGAACAATAAGGTTTCTTGCTTAGGTAACTCCTTGAAACCGTAAGCCATATTTGGATAGGTTACTGGAACAACTTCCTTTACCTTGTTTTCATCAGTATCATCGCCTTCATCATCTTTCTCTTTGTCATCATCTTTTTTATCTGATGATGTACTATCCAGTTTTTTAGCATAAAAGGTCATTTCATTTCCATCAGGAAATAAAGCTTTTCCATTTAAATTATTACCTTCAGAAACATTAGTAACCAACCTTACAAACTCTTGCTTCGTAGAGTCTTTGGTAGTCATTGCAATAGACAACCAATCACCACTATAATCTACTTTTGAGCCACGTTTCTTGTCATCACTTGTAATCTCAGAACTCAGTTTGCTCAATTTACCTTTTAAAGTCATTTTGTAAGATTCTCCAGCTAAATTAAATTCATAATCGCCTCTTATATCTTTAGTGTTCATGTCTTCAATGACAGTTTGAGTTCCTTGAACCCAATTTTCGTAAACTGTCGTTTTCTTATCGAAAATATCTCCAGAGGTAATTAAGAAATTAGCATAAGCACCTTTATTCAGATTACCAATTTCAGAGGATTTTCCTAATAATTTGGCAGGAGTAGAGGTAAGCGCTTCTAATGCTTTTTCTTTTGATAGGCCATACGCAATGGC
>JAAEZL010000022.1:16484-37336 GCA_018222875.1 Algicola sp. | reverse complement strand
GAGCAGCTTTTAGATGCGTTGTGTATCGAGAAAGAAAGTGAGTTTTTATTGCCAAAACTTCAATCGGTAACGACGAAAGAGTCTTTAAAAGACACTCTTCAAGCACAGCTAGTAACAGTACAATCTAGTATTGAAAAACTCGAAGCTATTGTTAAACTAGTAGAGGTTGATGTTTCGAATACCAATTGTAAAACAGTTAAAAGTGTTGTAGAGAAAGCCCATGATTATTTAAAGGCTGATACAGTTAGCGATCCAGGAATTTTAAGTCACTTAGAACGTATTAACCAGTATAAATCTGCAATTTATAATTCAGCAATTCGTTTTGCCAGAGAACTGAATAATATAAAACTGCAACAGGAATTACAAAACCTCTCTAATCACGCCTACAATATGATTGATAGATTGGGTAGAATAGATAGCGATCAATCTGATGAAAGAGCAATTAATAGCCTTTAATTACAGTTTTAGGTTAGATGTAAAACCAATAAAAAAAGCCTCGATAACTATAACGTTTGTCGAGGCTTTTTACTTATGATTTATATTATGCTGATACAGCTAACTTATTTTGGATTTTATAACGATTTGGTGAACAATTATACTTTTCTTTAAAAATTTTAGAAAAATAACTTCTACTTGAAAATCCAAGTGTGTATAAAATTTCGCTAATATTCATATCTGTTGTCTTAATTAATTCTTCTGATTTTGTTACACGTACGTCACGAATATAATCGTTAACAGTAGTATTATGCATAAGTTTAAAACCTTCTTGAATTTTAGATGGTGTCAATCCAATTTTCTGAGCTAATTCTGTTACTGTTAAACTAGTTTCAGGAAAATTGTTGATAAACTCGCTTAAATCTTTCACCTTAGACATTTCAGCTCGAGTTAAATTACCTGTATGGTTTTCTTTATGTTCTAAATCTAACCTGTGCTGCTCAATTTCTAAAGCAAGAATTACATTTACTAATCCCTCAATCAATAAGGTTCTTACAACACCTTCTTGTCTTACAGCTTGTAATTGCTTAATGCGTTCAGCTACTTTCAGGTTATATGAACCAACAAGAATCACATCTTTATTTTGATTGTTTACAAATTGCTCTTTAAGTTGATGGTTAATGATATACTTACCGCTATTAGAATCTAAACTCACATCTACATTAATAAAAGAGGCTGTAACTAATAATTCTTTTTGAAAATAAATTATGTTTTGTTCTTGAATAATGTTGGTCAATATTCCTGTTTGAAAGGTTTCTAGTTCAACCTTTTTATCGTCTTGGTTGAATTTATGTGCTAATTTCCCTTCAGAGCAATAAGCAAAATTTAAATACTTCTTAACTGGAAACTTAAAAATTAATTCTACATCCTCAGTGAATTTTAAGTCAAATTGAAAAAAAGAAATTCCTCCATTTAATTGCATTCCTCTAATTGAACCACATGCCAGATCAGAATCAATATTCAAAATATGCTCTCTTAGGTTTTGAGAATAATTTCCACCAAATGTTTGCTTCAAAAAATTAAAAGTGTCGTTAATTTTAGTTGAGTTGATGTGTATCGTTTTCATAATTTTTCAGATTGATTAATTAGTTGATACAAATATGCAACTCGATTTGACTTGACGTGTTACACTATTATTGGATTGTGTTATATAATTTCAGGAAAAGGGGTAATTTGTGAGTAAATACGCATTAAAATATTGTAAATAACTTTAATTAGTATGTAATTTTAAATTGCCACTCGGAAGGTATATTGTGAAGATTGAGCCTTTGTCAGGAATTCCTGTAGCATAGATATGTCCGTGGTGTTTTAAAACAATTTTTTTACAAATTGCTAAACCTAACCCTGTGCCTGAGTATTCATTTTTGCTATGTAGTCTATGAAATAATTCGAAAATCCTTGAGTTTTCTCCCTGATTAAAACCAATCCCGTTGTCCATTATTTTTATACAATGGTAATAGTTGTGTGTCTTTATAAATTCTTGTGGAATTTGCTTAATATGAACTTTTGAATATTCAATGTTAATTTTTATTGATTTTTTATCAGACTTGTACTTAATGGCGTTACCAATAAGATTTGTAAATAATTGTTCCATTAAAAATGGGATAGCATTAATTTCAGGTAAATTATCAATTGTAATATGAATACCAAGGTCGTCAATGGTTTCAGAGAAAATGTCTAAAACCTCATTAATAACACTGTTTAAATCTACTAATTCATATTCGTAATTTTTGTTGTCAATTCGTGATAAAGCTAATAAGTTATCAATGAGACTTCGCATTCTGATAGATGCCTTCTCAATTTTATAAAAATAAGTTTTACCTTTTTCACTTAGATTTTCAGCTTCAAGATTATTAATTCTTGAAATAAATATTTGAATTTTTCGCAAGGGTTCCTGAAGGTCATGACTTGCAACACGGTTAAACGAATCTAATTCGGCATTACGTTGTATTAATTCTATATTTCTTGATTTTAATTTTTGCTCAACCCCTTTGTTTTCTGTGATATCCTGAATGACGCCAACCATAATTTCTTTTCCTTCTCGTTCTCCAAAATCACCTCTAGTATATAAATATTTAATTTGGTCGTCATTAGCGATTACTCTAAATACAAAATCAATAGGTCTCTTATTCTCTACAGCATGTCGAATTTGATTGTCATATTCAACTAAATCTTCTGGATGCGTAAACTCTCTAAATTTTGCGGCAGACATTCTAAACGATTGTGGTTCGAAACCTAAGATTCGAAAGACGTTATCAGACATTTGAGAAAAGTCCTCATCTACATACCATACATAACTACCAAGTTTGGCTGCCTCTTCGGCTTCATGAAAGAGCTTGTTTTTAAGGAATAACTCTTTATTAAAAGTTTCTAATTTTTTCTGATTAGCATATAGTTCAGTGAGTTCGGTAACAATTACCTGGAGACCGGTTTCAATAGGAATATAGCGTACTTTAAAACTTCGGTCTTTATTTTTTATTGAAACTTCTATGACTTTTTCAAAAATTTCCTGGTTTTCAAAAGCATTGATTAACTGTTTAAATAAATCCGATTTTTTCAAAAAAGGAAATAATTTACTTGCCCTTTTGCCTATAATATTGTCATCAGCGAGATCAGTAATTGACATATTGGTTTTACTGGCGTAAGTAATTTTAAAATCTCTTACGTTGTCACTACCATCATAAATGGGCTCATAAAATATGGCGACATCATTAGTATTCTCTAAAATGGAATCTAATACACTCGATTTTTCATTTATTATTTTTTTGGCGACATATAACTTATAAAGTGATAAGATAATAATCAGCATCGCTAATAAAGTTGCCAGGATAAATAGGGTAGGTTTGGCTTTGTTTAGCGCTTCAAAATTACCAATATCTGATTTTAATTTTTCTTCGTGTTCGTCAATTAAATCTCGTTTGTATTTAGAGCCTTTTAAAAAGTATTTCGATATAGATTCCTCCAAATTTTCTGACGTATCTTCATAAGATAAATACACGTTTAAATGGCTGTATAATGCCTTGTGATTCATTTGAAAACTGTCATAAACTTTATAATTTCTATCTAAAGTTTTTATCAATGAAGCGTTAACGGTTTCAATTGAATCTATATAAGATTGATTTAAATTTGATTTGTAATAATTGCTTTCAACGTCTTTTAGATTAAAGATTAGTTGATGAAGACTCCTGGTTTCCTGAATGTTTTTAGCAATGACTTCTCCAGATTTTTGCAATTGAAGAATTTCAAAGGTTATGAATATAAAAATGAGGAGAAGTAAAACAATTGATATTCCTAGAGATACATTGTATCTTTTTGTTTTAGGTAATAATGTTGAAGAACTTATCATTAAATACGAAATAAAAATGTCTCACGATTTAAATTAGAGGTATGGTATTGCCAGTTGATTTTTAGTACTTTTTCGATAGAGGATTTTAATGAATTAAAATTATCGGGTTTATTAATGTAAATGTTGGCACCATTAATAAATGTAGTTTCTATGTCTTTTTCTGATGACGACGTAGAATAAATAGCTATCAGAAGGTCTTTCAGTTGATCTGAAGCTTTAATTTCTTTCAGACATTCTAATCCGTTTTTGATAGGCATATTAAGATCTAAAAAAATTAAATGCGGTAATTTAGCATTCTCAGAATTAAGATAGCGCATTAGTTCATCTCCGTTTTTAAATACAACCAACTCGGTTTCTATATCTATAGATTCTATAGATTCTTGAAAAAATAAACGATCATCTTCATCATCGTCTGTTAAAAATACTCTAAGCATAACTTACTTGTTTAAGAGTTAATTAATTCTTTCCTCTTTTGAATAATTTGTTGGAAAGCTGAGGGTGTCATGCCTGTCGTTTTTTTAAATTGTCTTGACAAGTGTGCTACACTACTATATTTTAAGCGATATGCAATTTCAGTTAAGGTTAAATTAGAGCGTAATAATAAGTCTTTAGCCTTATCTACTTTACACAATATTATAAAACTTTCGATGGATGTATAGGTTGTTTCAGAAAAGACTGAAGACAAATAAGCATAAGAATAGTTTAAAGTTTCTGATAAATAATCTGATGTATTACAACGAATAGGTTGCTCTTCATCAAGCATATTATTTATTACTGATTTAATTCGTTCTACTAATGCCTGATTTTTGTCATCAATTATGCTTATTGCATAAGGTTTCAAAATAGATTCCAATTCATCAAGTAATGTCGCGCTTATATCTTCATCAAACATGATTTCGTTATGTCCAGCTATTGTAAATTTTACATTTAATACGTTTAACTTCTCCTTCAATATTGTGGCGAAAGTTTTCGAGTAATCATATGAAATCAATACTTTTTTCAATCTTTTCGAATTTCTGATGGAAACAAATTTAGTTAAAATCAATCTCTATTTAAGATTAAGTTTAACTTTTGTTACCGAAATTCCCGATAGAGTTATGCAAAAATTTCAAAGTGATACTCATTTTCTCTTGAGTTTTGAGCAATTATCAATAACTGTTTACTCTAAAATAATTATCTGAGTTGTACAAAATCGAGATTTTAATTTTAGAGAATTCCCTTTAAAATCATATCATAATTAAAACCAAAGGACACCATTTGTTGTGTCCTTCTGGCACATACATGAAGATTAAAAAGCATCTTCTATGTAATCTGCTTTATCATAACTACTTTGTATAATATTTCTTTGATTCCTTAAGATGCTGGTCGTTGTTGGAGGCAATTGTTTATCTTCTAAAACATCATCATAATCATTTAGAGCGGCTTTTTCCCCATTTCTAACTTCTTCTAGAATTGATGCTTCGTTATCTGAAGAAAATAGAGCCTTTGTGTTCATCCAGGTTCTGTGTAAAGATCCAGCGATACTTCCGTTATTCTCTTTTATTTCACAACCATTCGCAACAATTTCCTGTCTTAATTCATTTCTAAATTTTAGGCGCTCTTCTGCTTTAGACATAAAAAATTTCTTGAGAGAATTTGACTCTACGTTATCAGCAGCCTTTTTAAAACCTTGTTCTGAATCGTATGTTTTTTCAAGCAATCCATTTAATTTTTTTTCTGTGCTTTCTGAAAAAATTCCCATAATACATTATTTAAAATTTTATGCAGTAAAAAAATGATGCTTACTGCTTTACATCTTTTTCATATTAACTCAAAAGTAAAATATTGATGGATTTTATATTAATGCAACTAAAAGGGTTTTTAACTCAATCAAATGGAGTACTGTAATAAAAGAAGAACGTACAAACTTAACAATTGTCGCAACTCTAATGCATCAGAATTAGAATGCATTGAGTCAGTTTAAAACGGTTTGTACTAGTAACTTTGGTATAAGTTAATTTTAAAACGAGAAGGTCATGAATACAAAAATACTCACTTCGATTTTTATATGTTTAACCATTTTAGTGTATGGCCAAAACATTAGATTGCAACATAATATTAATTATGAGGCAAGACAACTGAAACAAAATCTCAATCCATTAGGAGATAGTCTTCTTTTAGAAAGCATACATACCATTCGCCAAGTTGATATATTTAACAAGGAGTATTCAGAAACATTTCATGTTGAAAGTACTGAGACCCAAATAGATTTAAAAACACTGCCTATCGGAAACTTTATCATTAAAGTAATAATGGGAAGAAAACATATTGTTATGTATTTAGAAAAATATGACGATAAAAAACTAAAAGCTCTAGATAGGAATGTTCGTAATAACAGTTTAATAACCGCTAGCGAAGATTTAAATTTTAAAACTAATAATGCTTTATTAGTGGAGGCAGTAGCAAATAACCGGTCTCTGAATAAGAGTTCTTTTTATTGGGTAGTATATGAATGCAATAGCAATTTTGGCTCAAGCAAAACAATGAAATTAGAAGATAAGAGAACAGTAGCTAAATTAATTACTAAAAATAAATTAGAACGAAAATCCAAAATAGGAAAACACAACAGACTATATGTTTATGAGGTATATCATGTTTCAGAATTTATGGATAAGCAATCTAAGAATCCGCAGTTTTATATGAGTTCAAGTGATTCAAATCTTTTTAATGTAATGCCGTTTTATGATACAACTAATCAAATACAAACTGTAGCAACATTACCATAACTATAGTTTTTAAGCTAAAACTCATCTTGAATGAGTCAATACAATTAGTTCTCACATAATATCTTAGAGAAAAATAATAATCATGGGCATTTTAGCAAACGATAATAAACAACTTATTTATATCTATTCTCAAGACTCACCTTTAAGTTTGAAAGTACTATCTCATTTAAGAGACATTGATACTCCAGTTAGGATTATTAATTTAAATAGAGAATCACTTTCTGGAATCATATGGTTAGAAATCACAGCAATGTTAGGTGTTGGTTTTTCTGAACTGTTTAGAAGAGACTATTCTTCATTATTTGGAAGAGAACTTGAAATGAATCTAACAGCAAGTGACTGGCTGAAACTAATAGAACACAATCCGTCATTACTTTACAGACCAATCGCTATCAATGGTACCAAAGCCAAAGTTATAGAAGCTAAATACGATATATTCGATTTTTATAAATCTAATGATTCTGAAACACCTGCAATTTCAACAATGAAGTTTGCTAATGTCAACAATTCAGACTTTCAAAAAAGCGCTATTTAATATTTTGATAGCTTCACGTTTTACTTAGGCTCCAGAATCAATGTTATTTTATTAAAATCGGCAGCACTGTTAATCACTTTTCGGTATTCTTCATAAATGTCTGTGCTCACGTGATTCATTCTGTAGTGTTCATCTGCAACAATTGTAAGTGTGTTACCATTTAAAGTATATGAAGAATCAAAACTCATTAATTTTTCATTTTTGTCATTCACATAGGCATTGTTTATATTAATATCGTCCAGATTAGCTATTGCGTATCCTTCAGGAATAGTAACAGTAATTGTTCTTATATAGCTTCTTTGAAATTCACTGTCTACAGGAAGTATGCGTTCTTTATCTTGATACAATTCGGTTTGTGCTCCAATTAAATCACCAACACTAAACAGGTATTTTCTTCCGGCTTTTTCAACAAACGCACTGGAATTAAAATCAAGAATAAATTCAAGAGGTTTTTCTCCAAACAATTTCGGGTCTTCGTTATTTGCCTTTTTATCTGCTATTTCAACATCATCATCAAGACTTTTTGCAAAACTTTCAATCACATCTTCTTTATCTTCAGGTTTTATTAAATCCATATATGGATGAATATAGAGCGCATAATATCCTGTCATTGATTTTATTAAATTGATATTGATATTCGTCAGATCATCGTCATCAAATTCTACGTCAATTACCATTTTGTCAACAGTGTTTTCTGCTTTAACAGGCTCAATGAATTCAACTTTACCTACAGCTGATTTAAAGTCTCCAATAGCAACTTCTTTAATGAACAAACCATAGGTATCAGTTAAAAAAGGTGGTGGAAATCCAAATCTCGATTCTGTTTCAGTAGGCGACATGTATTTTTTAGTTTCCGGGAAATAGAACAGAAGATCATTCAGGAAATTATTAGCTTCAAAGTCTTTATCAAATGCCATATAATCGCGTTCGGTAGTGTACACAAATTCAAAAGGAATGTCAATGTATTTAAAAATAGCAGCATATAACTTTATAATACCTCTTTCATTAGCTACTTTATCTTTAAGAATATCTTCTAATGAAGATAATTTATCACCACCAGCCTCGGCCAGATAAATGTTCATTTTAATGTAGGTTTCTATAGCTTTGATGTTGTGCTCAACAGATTCATCCTTATCATAATCAGTGCCTTTTAAAAACTTTTTTAATCCTGAATCAATTTTTTTTGAAATGTCTTTATTGTAAAAATCATAGATGTTTTGAGACACCTTTGCATAAGAAGTCATGTCTGTGGCATTTGTAGACGTATTCTCATCTAGCGCATAAATTAAATACTTTTTTTGCGCGCTATATGCAGATAAGGGTTCGCGATCAAGAGCTTCAACTTTTGGAATTTTAAAATACCAATGGTTTTTAGTATCGATAAGGGTATCTGTTTCAACGTCCTTTAAACCATTATAACTTTTGAATTTAAAAATCAGATTGTTTGGAGAGAATAAATCGAATTCTACATTATTTTTCAGAAAATCGGTTTGAAAGTTCAACCGTTTTCCTTTGTAGCTAGGATAGCGATTTACGACATAATAATATTCAATAAAACTCCCTTTTTCAATCCCTTCAAAAGCAAAATACTTGTATGTTCTATTGGTTTCTTCATCGGTTGCTGTGAGGATTTTAGAATCATCAAGATTAACCACATTTCCTTCTTTTGTAATCACTCTTGCCTTAGTGACTTCAAGCTTTGAGTCGGAAGAATAAGGCAAATAAATCTTATTGTACCCTTCAATAGCATCGTCTGAATTGAGATAATAGATATTATGTTCGAGAAAATATTCAATAAAGTCACCTTCCTCATTGAAATAAAATTCGGTGACCACTTTTTCTTTAACTGAAGCCATACTTTTTTCTGAAAACCCTTCATTTGAATAGCTAGGATTTTCTTCCCAGTCATAACTTTCATAAAAAGGCTGTGCAACTAGAGTTGTTAAACTTAACAGGCAAAGTAGAGATAATACTATTTTAGAGTTCATTAATTATTGCTTTTAAGGACAACAACTTCTTTAAAGTTCTTTTCTGCTTTTTTAATGGCAGCATTAACTTCTTTTTGCTGTTCTGGGTTAAGGGTTAAAAATTTCATTTTTAATTGATGTGTATATTCAATAGTGTCATCAATAGGTGTATAAGAGATATCAAAATCAAAATAGTCGTTGTGCAACGAAAAATTCTCTGGCAGGTAATCGATGGTATAGCCTTCAGGAATTTTCAAAGACGTTTTATAGTCGTAAAAACATTTGTAGTTGATTTCAGTATCATTTTCTCTGTCTTCTTCCGTTTTATAAAAAGAAAGGTCTTGATTTAAGTTGAGATTGATGTAAATTTCATCCCCTAAATTTTTGATGTAATCACTTATTTTGAACGTGTAGTCTATGATGAAGCTTTTATCGTATTCAAATTTGTTAGTTTCTGAAATAGAATCTACTAAAAATTTATTGTTTCCTTTGCGAAGTTTTCGGTTGTAATATGCTTTAAGTTTAATAGCTGTGTCTTCATCCTCAAGCTGAACAAAATAATCTCTTTTGTAATAACCTGTGAGTTCTGTTTTACTTCTTCCAAGTAATTCATTTTCATCGATACGAAGTTCTGTGTATTCCTTAAAATAATTAGCTTCAGGAGCCATTACAGGTACTTTTTTAATTTCAAAATCGGTTTCACCTTTAGAAATTAAAGCTTCTTTTCCTTGAATAAAAGAGGAAGGCATTTCCAGTGGTAAATAACGACCAGTAGCATCCAGAAAATAAGTTTTTCCATCTAAGTCTATTGAAAGAATCATGTGATTATCAACAATTGGTGTCGGGACTTCATTATAACTGTAAGGAATGGTTCGTGTGCCAATCCATGTGAGATTACCTTTTAGTCCGGCAATTTTTAGCATTTCATACAGAATGCTTGAATTGTCTTTACAATCGCCATATTTTTTATTGAAAACATCATTAGCCTCACGAGGAATAAAGCCGCCTAAAGCATACTCAAAATCGATGTATTTAATATTTTTTTGAGTCCAGTAGTAAATGGCTCTCACCTTTTCAATATCAGTGTCCTGGTCTTTTGTTAAATCATTCACCAAAGCAACAAGTTTTGCATCAGGCTCGCTGGTGTTTATATCTTTTACCAACGAATAATACCATGAATATAAATCTGAAACATCGTTTAAAACATTAATTTTCTTATCGTCAACTTTATAAGCTGTTATTATTGGAACGATATGAGGTAACACGCGTTGGTATGTCGGCACATTAGCCTCGCTTTTAAAGCGATCTACATTGGAAAGTTCCCAGGTATAAATAATATTTCCTCTTTTTTCTTTTTTACTGAAGACAATGTCAAAGGCTTCTGTATTGAATTCCTGAAATCTAAATTCGATGTCTTTATCAGCAATTAGTGTGACTTTTTTCTTTTGAATAGGGAAAAAGTCGCCAAAGTAAATCGGACTCAGAAAACGAGGATTTTTTACGTTTTCAGAGTATTGCAATTTGGTTTTACCACCTACGGAGAGTTTTGGAAAAATAAAATTCAGCGATTTTGTATCGTCATGAAATGAATTATCCAGTTCGTCTTTTTCTATAAAATCTTCAACTTTATAGGCTTTGTATTTTCCGTTTTCAAATTCGTAAGAGGTTGCTTCAACAGAATTTAATTCGAAAAACGCAGAAAAATTCAATGCTCTTTTAGAGCCATAGGTTGCCGACTGATCTAAATAAAGATCTTCTTCAGTAAAGGATTGTTCAATGGTTATTTCATCATTTTTTAAAGCGACAGAAATAATCACTTCATCTAATAGTCTTACAATATGAGATTCGGGATACTTATTTTTATTCAACTCAAATTCTGCCGAAAGTTGCGCTTCAACGTGAAAGGGAATAAAACCACATAAAAGTAGTAGGGTTATGTAACCACTGGATTTAATTGTTTGAAGCATACATTGTACCATTAGCATAATATTCGGTTTTTGTAAGTTGTCCTGATTCGTCATAATATTTTGCCTCTCCATGTTTCTCATCATTTAAGTACTGTACGGATTCCTTTATGTTGCCATTGGCATAAAATTTTTCATACAAGCCATTGTCAATACCATAGGTCAGGCTTCTTTTTGATTTAATTTTTCCGTCTTCATAGTAAGACGTATTGACATCGGTAACTTCACCTTTGTCATAAATGGTCAAACTTTCCAGTTGTCCGTTATAGTAATAGGTTTTATAGTCACCATGTAAGTTTCCGTTAACATATTCAAAAGTTCTGGAAGGCTTACCATTATCGTAAAACGCTTCAACTTTTATAGATTCATTAGTAATAGGAATCATTTCTTTTTCGTTTCCATTTTGGTCTAAATAGGTATAACCAATAAGTACGCCATGATCATAAAAGCGAACCAGTTGAAGTTTTCCAGAAGGACTGTAAAATTCTTTTCTCAAGTGTTCCTGATCATTTTTATAGTTTGTAGAAATTGAAAGTGCTCCATTTTCGTGATAGGATAGTGACTTGCCAGATTGATTTCCGAACTCATAATAATAGTCGTCTTCCAGTTGTCCGGATTCATAGTAATTTTTTGATTCGCCATGTAAATTACCATTGCGATAGTTTGCTGTTCCTTTTACTGTTCCATCTTTAAAAAACCAGGTCCATTCACCGCTCATTTCATCATTGTGATAGGTACCTGTAACACCAACATTACCATAAAAGTCATAAAAGGTGTAGGAGCCATGTTTTAATCCGTTGACAAATTCTGTTTCTGTTTCTTTATTCCCATTTTGATAGTGTGTTACACGTTTGAAATTAGGTTCTGCGGTGTTGGAACTTATGGTTTCAAAGGCTTTTTCATCAGTATCGAAATACACATCCTTTAGAAGTAAACCAAATTTATAAGTGGATTCCTGATTTAATTTACCATCAACACTCATGTATTGTTGAACGCCATGAAGGTCTTCCTTATGGAAAAAATTGACAGCTTCAAGAGTGCCATCTATGTAATAATATCTCCATTCTCCATGCCTTAAACCATTTTTGTACCAACCTTGAGATTTTAGCTGTCCAGACTTATAAAAATACTGATAGTAGCTGCTATTGTTTTCAGGATTGTATTCGTGGATGCTTTCAACATCTCCTGTATTATAGTATGTTTTATGTGTGCCTATCGGACTGTCATTTTCATAAGTGCCTTCCTCAGAAAGCATTTTGTTGCTGGTGAAAAATTTCCAGTCTCCAATTTTTCCTCCACTTATGTCATATAAACCTTCTGCAGCTTTATTTCCATTAGCATAATAGCCTTCATAATAAAACTCTCCGCCTTTTTTTCTTTTATCGGACAAGATGTTTCCGGCTTTATCATAAAATTTGTAGCTAATAATTTCTCCTTTTCTGTATTGAAATTCAGAAATTAATTTGCCATCTCTGTCATAAGTTTTATAGAGGTCGTCAAGTTGACCGTCCTTATAGGTATATTCAAGATTTAAAACACCATCCTCGTAATAGGATTGCCATAAACCATTAAACAAACCATCAACAGACTGACCAACCTCTTTTTTGTTTCCGTTTGTATGATAAGTTAAGTATGGTCCATTTAGTTCATCGTCTTTATAACTTGCTTCCAGAGATTCTTCTTTGTTCCAGTAGTATTGTGTTTCTTTCCCGTTTCTTAAGTTGTTTTCGAATTGTATAGTGGAATATAAATCACCATTTGCGTAATACTCTTTAAAATCACCATCAATGATATCGTCTTTATAATCGGCTTCATACTCTATAAGTGCTTCTCCAACATCAAAAAAAGCTAAATATTTTCCATCCAGTTTTCCGTCTTTAAAGTATTTTTTTTGTTTTAAGCCTCCTTTCTGAATGTAGTATTTGTATTCTCCATCGTAATTATCATTCTTTGAGTTGCCTATTATATATGGTTTTCCGTCGTCATAGAATAGTTGGTTTTTACCATTTAGTTTTCCGTCTTTGTACATTGCAATTTCTCTAACAGTCCCATTATCGTGATACCACGTCCATTCATCATCACGTTCTCCTTTGTTGTTGTATGAGCCTTTGCTTAACAAGCGTCCATTGCTGTCGTAAAACGTCCATTCTCCTATACTGATATCATTTTTTTCTTCACCTTCGCCCTGAAAAACACCTTCGTAATAATAGTAGGTTGTTTTTGAATCTCCATTTTTATTAAAAATCTCAAACCATTTGGTCACGTAGGCTTCAACAAACGTTTCTATGTCATCAGTGTTTTTTTCAATAATCTTTTTATAATCTTCGTTTTTTATAGAAGCATTTATGGTGTATGTAAAGTTTTCAAAATTGTTATTAGAAGCAATCCATTGGTAAAACGGTAAGTAATAGGTATCCCAGAAACCACCATTACCTTCGATTGTTTTTAACTGTTCTAGTAGTGCATGATTTTGCTTAACAACCGCAATTTTTATTTTATTTTCTATCTCGTAATTAGCGTTTAATGCGACTCTGTTATTTAAAACAAGATCAATATTTTCAAAGGCTTTATCATCGGGAGAAATACTTAAATCTGAAATGGGTTCATTTTCATTTTTAGATGAGACAATATCATTTACATATTTTAACAATTCAAAAGCTCTTTCACTATCAGGCTCTGAAAGTAAACTCATATTAAAACACATTAAGGCCTGAGCCATAAGATTCTGCCTGTAGCAAATGTTGCCTAACTGTAAATGAGCGTTTCTGTATAAAGGGTTGTAAACAATCGCATTTTGATAGGCTGCAACAGCTCCAGGAATATCATCTAAGTTTTCTAATGCGATACCTTTGTTATACCATAGTTTTGGGTTTTTAGGAAATTCTTTTAAAGCCTCTTCATAAACGCTTAAAGCCTCATTGTATTTCTCCTGACTTGAATAACTAACGCCTTTATTCATAAGTAGAAACAGCTTCGATGTTTGATCGCAATCCGAAGATAAACCTTCATTGGTAACATCTAATGCATCATCAAATTTTTCCTTGGCAATGAGGTAGTACGATTTTGTAGTTAAGGTAGAGCAATATGTAGAGTCATTTTTGTTGATGGTATTAAGATGCTCAAGGACTTTATCGTAGTCCTGTTCATTTGCGCTTTCTATTACTGAGGCGTATATAATTTCATAATCTATAAAAGGAATTTTTTCCTGACTGTAGGAAACGAAGCAAAACAAAATAAATAAAACGTTAAGTGTGTATTTCATAGTTGATGTAGAATTCTATTAAATAGACAATATACTATTGTTAGATATAAAATCTAAAAAAAGACGATTTTTTTTTTAAAGTTTAAACCCTCTTAATTACGTGTGTTACAATTCCCCAAATTTGAAAATCACTGTTTTCGGTAACTAAAATTGGATCATAAATTGGGTTTTCAGGTTGAAGGCAGACCCCTTCAGGAGTTACTTTTAAACGCTTTACCGTAAATTCTCCATCAATAAAACACACTGCAATTTTGTTGTGAGTAGGTTCTAAACTTTTATCAACAACCAGTAAGTCGCCATCATCTAATCCAGCGCCAATCATTGATTGTCCGCTTACTCTGGCATAAAATGTAGCCTCTTTGTTTCTAACTAAGGTTTTGTCTAAACTGATTTTACATTCTTTAAAATCGTCGGCAGGTGAGGGGAAACCAGCCGAAATGCTTGTTTGAGCTAAAACAATGTCTAGAGATTGTGTGTCGTCTGGAGTATAAAACTCAAGCGCGTTTTTTGGAGTTAAAAATTTTAATGACATTTTACAGTAAGTATTTCGTTAATATTGGTCGTGTATTTTGCAGATAGCCGTTCTTGACGCATTTTCCATCTGCGTTTCAAATCCTGGTTACCTAATTTTATTTTGTGAGATTCGTATTTTTCATTAATGCTATCAATGGTTTCCATCAAAGACTTGTGTTTTGGGTTTTCGGTTGTAAACAAGTTGAGTTGTCGCTCGTTTTTTGGTACTAAACCCATTAGTATCACGCCTGCTTTTTTGTAGTGTAAGCCTTTTTTATAAATTCCTTTCAAGGCTTCAGTAGCATATTTACTAATAATTAAACTGGAATCTGTTGGATAAGGTAAGTTTACAATAGTGCTTATAGATTGATACGTTTCGCCTATTTTATTGTGTCTGTTATTTTTAATAAATACGTAAATCATATGACAGCATGAATGCTGTTTGCGTAATTTTTCGGAACAACTTGTGGCAAATGTTGAAATGCGTTCTTTTAAATTATCGAGATCAGAATAGGTATATTCAAAACTACGTGTGGTAGCAATTGCTTTTTTTTGCTGAATAGGCTCTTCTAACGCTAAGGTAGGAATACCTAGCAGCTCTTTTTTTAACCGAAGTCCAACGACAGCCATATTTGTTCTTACCCATTCATCACTAAGCTGAGTAAAATCGTATGCGTTGATGCAATGTCTCGACTTTAATCGTTTCTGCAAACCGTGACCAATTCCCCAAACAGATTCTATTTTAATCCACTTTAATGCTTTTATTCGTTTCTCTTCAGAATCTATAACATACACACCGTTGGTTTGTTTTGGGAACTTTCTGGCAATTTTATTAGCCACTTTTGATAAGGCTTTTGTTGGAGCAATACCTACGCATGTTGGAATGCCTGTCCATTTTAAAACACGTTGTCGTATCTGAAGTCCGTAATCCTTAAAATCATAATCGTCAAATCCTTTAAACTGTAAAAACGCTTCATCAATGCTATAAACTTCTACGTCTGGCGTAAATTGTTCTAAGATAGACATCACACGACTGCTCATATCACCATATAACGGATAGTTTGAGGAAAACACACGAATTTGATGTGTTTTAAAAAACGCTTCATATTTGAATGCAGGCGCTCCCATTGGTAAACCCAAAGCTTTGGCTTCATCGCTACGCGAAATCACACAACCATCATTATTAGATAAAATGGCAACAGGTTTATTGTTGTATTGCGGTTGAAAAACGCGTTCACATGAAGCATAAAAATTATTACAATCGACGAGTGCGAACATAATATAAAGATAGGATAAAACTTTTAGTTTTTATTCGGTTTTTTAGGAAGAGAACGTTAAATTTTGCTGAAGTCATATATTCAAAGTGAAATAATATTATCAACTTATTTAGAGGATATGCAGAAAAGCAATGACTTTTAGACGTCGATACTTTATGGGATTGACTACGTTCATTTTCCATTCCCCAAAAAAAATGTACTAATGATACGTTTACCTGGTAATTAAACTGAACTTCATTAAAAATTTATTCAAGTAAGCTTCGATAAATTAGGATTAGCTTCGCTGATCCCAGAAAGCTATGCTGGTAATAGATTGATTGTATTCGCAAACTGACGTTTACTAATTAAAAAAGCCCTCAGAATTTACTGAAGCAAGTTTCGATAAATTCTAATAACTTTTTTAATCTATTCGCAGAGAGGAAGGGATTCGAACCCTCGAAACGCTTTTGGCGTTTACACACTTTCCAGGCGTGCGCCTTCGACCACTCGGCCACCTCTCTTTTTTAATTTAGTGAGCGCAAAGAACAATAAAATTTATTAAACCGTAAAATTTCAAAGGTAATTTATTAACTCATTTCGCCACGTAAAGACGTTTCAAAAATAGTTTTAAATGTTTTTATCGAAACAGCTTCACCTAACATAAACATTAATTTGGTTAGGGCAGCTTCAGTAGTAATATCTTTTCCAGAGATTAAACCTATTTGTTTCAATTGAGAACTGGTTTCATATTGTCCCATCATGACGCTTCCACCAGAGCATTGCGTCACGTTAATGATTGGGATATCTCTTTTAATGGTTTGCTTTAACAAGTCTAAAAACCATTGTAGAGTGGATGTATTACCAGCACCATAGGTTTCTAAAATCACACCTTTTAAGTCAGGTGTGTTGAGAATACTTGTTAAAATAGGTTCAGAAATACCAGGAAACAATTTTATGAGAGCAATGTTGGTGTTGAATGCTTTATGAACAATTAATTTTTTTCTAACATTTGGTTTGAATAAGGCATCTTCTGAAACATTTAAATGAACTCCAGATTCTGCTAGATGCGGATAATTTAAAGATTCAAACGCTTCAAAATGCTCAGCATTAATTTTGGTTGTACGATTACCTCTATATAATTTGTACTCAAAATAAAGTCCGACTTCCCGAATAACAGATCTTCCGTTTTTTTGAAGCGATGCCATTTGAATCGATGTAATAAGGTTTTCTTTGGCATCTGTTCTTAAATCACCAATAGGTAATTGTGATCCTGTAAAAATGATAGGTTTCGCTAAATTTTCGAACATAAAACTCAAAGCAGAAGCCGAATAACTCATTGTATCACTTCCGTGTAAAACGACGAAGCCGTCAAAATTCTGGTACTCTTTTTCAATAATTTCAGCAATCTGAACCCAGTAATCAGGATTCATGTTACTTGAATCGATTGGATCTTCAAAAGAAATGGTGTTGATTTCACAATCTAATAATTTTAATTCGGGAATGCGATCGAGCAAGTTTTCAAAATCAAAGGATTTTAAAGCGCCAGTATCAGGATCTTTAATCATCCCGATAGTTCCTCCAGTATAAATTAATAATATATTAGGTTGCGACTGTGCCATAATTAAATGCTAAATATTGCTTTTGAGTTCTGAGTTGTAATTTCGGCAATTTTTTCTTCGGAAACGCCATAGATTTCAGACAATTTTGCTAAAACATTAACGATGTACGAGCTTTCGTTACGTTTGCCTCTGTAAGGTTTAGGTGCGAGATAAGGTGAATCAGTTTCTAAAACAATATGTTTCAAATCAATCTGGTTTAAAAACTGATCAATTTTTCCATTTTTGAAGGTTGCCACACCACCAATTCCTAATTTCATATTGAATGATATTGCTTTGTGTGCCTGTTCTAAAGTGCCTGTAAAACAATGGAAAATTCCGAAGAGCTCATCGTCCTTTTCCGTCTCTAAAACTTCAAAAATTTCATCAAAGGCTTCTCTGCAATGAATAACAATAGGCAATTTATACTGTTTTGCTAATTGTATCTGACGCTTAAACGCCATTTTTTGAATATCTAACGTAGAGGTATCCCAGTATAAGTCGATACCAATTTCACCAACAGCATAAAATTTGCGTTTGGCAAGCATCTCTTCAACATGTTGTAATTCATCCTGAAAATTTTCTTTTACAGATGTTGGGTGCAAACCCATCATTAAAAAGATGTGGTCTGGATAATCTGCCTCGAGTTGAAGCATGGCTTCAGTATGCGTTGAATCTATGGCAGGAATAAAAAACCGGGATACCTTGGCGTCTAAAGCACGTTGAATCATATCCTTTCTGTCATCATCAAAAGCGTCACTATATAAGTGCGTATGTGTATCTGTAATTATCATGATGCAAAAATAAATCTTTTATAAGACTATATTTGTAAAAAAGTAAATGATATGGAAAGCTTGCAGAAATTCCTTTTAAATAAAGGTTATACAAAAGTAAAGTTGCATTTAACAAAGACCAATCACTTTGAAATTATTGCTAAAATAAACGGACAAAAAGGCTTATTTATTTTAGATACTGGAGCTTCCAGTTCTTGTGTTGGTTTTGAAGGAATAGAGACCTTTAAGCTTAAAGCAAAAGATAGCGATATTAAAGCGGCTGGAGCTGGTGCAACAGATATGCTTACACAAATTTCTAAGCGAAATAAGTTAAAAATCGGCAAGTGGAAAAAAGACAAAGTAGCCCTGATTCTATTTAATTTAACACATGTAAACACAGCATTAATCAATCATGAGTCTAAACCAGTTGATGGCATTATTGGGGCTGATGTGCTCAAAAAAGGTAAGGCTGTTATTGACTATGAAAAAAAGTATTTATATCTAAAATTGTAAGATTTTATTTATCTTTATAAAAATCCCTCACACTAATAAAAAATGCCTACATCTATAATCATTGCAGATGATCATCCATTAATTCTTAAAGGACTTAAAGACTTTCTTCTTGAAAAAGAGTATAACGTCATTGCCAGTGCTAAAAACGGAAAAGAAGCGTTTACGCTGATTAAAGCACATCAACCCGAGATTGCTATTTTAGATATACAAATGCCTTATCTCACTGGTTTACAGGTTGCAAAAAAATGTAAGGAAGAAGGTTTAGCGACAAAAATTATTATCATCACTTTCGAAAAAAGCGAAGACATTTATAATGAAGCGAAATCTTTAGGAATCTATGGTTATATTTTGAAAGAATTTGCGGTTGAAGAAGTCGAACATTGTATTGCTAATGTTCTTGAAGAAAAATCGTATTTCAGTCCAGAACTCATTGAGTATTTAGAAATTAAGAAACTGCCTGAGGAATTAAAACTACTTACAGAAACTGAATTGAAAGTGCTTCAGCTTACGTCAAAAAACAAAACAGCAAAAGAGATTGGAGTCATTATAGGGTGTTCAAACAGAACCGTTGAAAAACATAAAAGCCATATTCGATCTAAATTAGAATTGTCTTCTAATGCAAATAGCATTGCAATTTACGCCAAAGAACAAGAAGAGTATTTGTCAAAATATACGTAGTTCTACGTATTGTTTGGTACAGAATTAATAGCGAAGTTTGTGATGCTATTAATTCTTTAGGGAGAGTTATTTTACAGAAAGCCTTGAATTGTCATTGATTCAAGGTTTTTTTTATGTAAAAAATCGAAATATACGTAGTTCTACGTATTGCGCTACATCAATTAAATACCGAAGTTTGTAATGCTATTAATCAATTGTCCTTTTGAAATAAAGGATTAAAGCTCTGAGTTTTTAAAGCTCAGAGCTTTTTTTATATTGTTTGAAATTTTAACATTTTATAACGGATTGTTTGTCAGTAATTTAAAATTAAAAAATGCCTTTATACGTAGTTCTACGTATTGTGCTGCGTCGATTAATTACCGAGTTTTACACTATGTTATTTATATAGGGATTATGAATAGCAACTAATTACTCTTAATTAACAAGATAATTAGTTATAGGGTGTAAAGTTCTGGGATATCTTTATCCCAGGGCTTTATTTTAAAAAGATAAAATTAAATTGAAATACAATGGATACAATGAAACACAAAACAAGTCTAACCAACAAATTATTTATAACAGGCTTAATTGTTAGTGCTGTTGTAATTATAACCGTAAATATTCTTGTTAA
The DNA here is from genome assembly GCA_018222875.1 of Algicola sp. Classification (GTDB taxonomy): domain Bacteria; phylum Bacteroidota; class Bacteroidia; order Flavobacteriales; family Flavobacteriaceae; genus Psychroserpens. Next base: position 17,064 of record JAAEZL010000022.1, on the reverse strand, counting down.
TTTTTTTTAGTTATTAGTTAGTTATTTTTATTAGGGAGAAAAAGCGCATTCCAAATCTTCGGAATGCGCTTTTTTATTTAAAGAGGTTATCTAAGTTACAATTATCAAGATTCCTGCCTTAGCAGGAATGACAGCTTAAAATTACATCTCTAAAGCTTTCTTAATGTTGTTGTCCATTAATAACTCTGTTGGATTTTCTAAAGCTTCTTTAACAGCCACTAAGAAACCAACAGATTCTTTTCCGTCAATAATTCTGTGGTCATACGATAAAGCCACATACATGATTGGTCTAATTTCCACTTTACCATCAATGGCAACAGGACGTTCAACGATGTTGTGCATTCCTAAAATTCCACTTTGAGGTGGATTGATAATTGGCGTAGATAACATGCTTCCAAACACACCTCCATTAGAAATGGTAAAGGTTCCTCCTGTCATTTCATCAACAGTTATTTGTCCGTCACGAGCACGAATAGCCAAACGTTTTACTTCAGCTTCAACACCTCTGAAGGTTAAATTTTCAGCATTTCTAATTACTGGAACCATCAGTCCTTTTGGTCCGGAAACCGCAATACTAATG
>JAAEZL010000022.1:560-16474 GCA_018222875.1 Algicola sp. | reverse complement strand
GCTTAACATTTCTTTTCCGTCAATCATGGAGTTGACTGCTGGATATAGTTTTAAGGCACGAACGACTGCCAGTGTAAAGAAACTCATGAAGCCAAGGCTTACACCATGTTTCGCTTTAAAGTCTTCTTTGTATTGTTTACGCAATTCAAAAATAGGCGACATGTCAACTTCGTTAAACGTCGTTAACATGGCTGTTGTATTTTTAGCTTCTACCAAACGCTCGGCAACTTTACGACGTAGCATCGACATTTTGCTACGAGATGTTCCTCTGTTCCCTCCAGTTGGAGTTCCCATTGAAGGTACAGCATTTACGGCATCATCTTTAGTAATGCGACCATCTTTTCCTGTACCAGAAACGGAAGCTGCATCAATGCCTTTTTCAGCAAGAACTTTTTTAGCTGCTGGACTAGCAACACCTGAAGCATAAGTTGTATTTGCTGGATTAGGCGCTTTATCATGATTGGCTTTCTCTTTTCCGGAATCCAAATCTTTCATGAGCTCTTTGGTTTCCGCTTTATTGGCACCTCCTTCATCACCACCACCTTTGTAAGTTTCAGGAACATCTTTTGATGCGTCTCCACTAGGTTTTTCAGCAGCAGTATCGATTAAACAGACTACAGCTCCAACTTCAACAGCATCACCTTCTTCAGCTTTGAGTGTAATCGTTCCACTTGCTTCGGCAGGTAATTCTAAAGTTGCTTTGTCGCTATCAACTTCAGCAATGGCCTGATCTTTTTCAACATAATCTCCATCTGATACTAACCATTCAGCAATTTCAACTTCTGTGATTGATTCTCCTGGAGAAGGAACTTTCATTTCTAAAATCATCGTTCTGTAATTTTATTTTTAAGCGTTTATATATTTTTTTAGATTCCAGATTAAGGAATACTATAGTCTAACGTTGGTTATTTTTGGTTTTGTCAAATACGTAATCAATAACTTCCTGATGACGTTTTTTGGAGCGTACACTACTACCAGCAGCTGGTGCTCCATAAGGTCTTCTGGATGCAGCTCTAAATGATTTAGCTTCTTCTAAATGCATTAAAATATGACTGTAAGCTCCCATATTTCTTGGTTCTTCCTGAGCCCAGACAATATCGTCTGCATTCTTATATTTGGCAATAGCATCTTTAATTTGTTGTTCAGGTAAAGGAAACAATTGCTCAACTCTTACCAGAGCCACATCATCTCTTTCAAGTTGCTCACGTTGTTCTAGCAAATCGTAATAAAACTTACCTGTAACGAATACGAGTGTTTTTACCTTGTCTGGGTTTACAGAGCTATCGTCAATAACCATCTGGAAACTTCCGTTGGCAAATTCTTCTACAGAAGACACTACCAAAGGATGACGTAATAAACTTTTTGGTGTAAATACAATTAATGGCTTTCTAAATTCTGCTTTCATTTGTTTACGAAGCAAATGGTACATGTTTGCAGGTGTTGTACAATCCATCACAAACATATTGTCTTTGGCACACAGTTGTAAATAGCGTTCCATGCGACCTGAAGAGTGCTCAGCACCTTGACCTTCATAGCCATGAGGTAACAGCATTACCAGTCCGTTTTGAAGTTTCCACTTATCTTCTGCTGCAGAAATATACTGATCCAGCATGATTTGTGCACCATTACTGAAATCACCAAATTGTGCTTCCCAGATGACTAAGGTTTTCGGACTTGCCATGGCGTAACCATAATCGAAACCTACAACGCCATATTCTGAAAGTAAAGAATTATAAATATAAAATTTACCTTGTGTATCACTAATTTGATTGAGAAGTAATATTTCTTCTTCACTATCTTCAGCTTTTACAACTGCATGTCTGTGAGAGAATGTTCCTCGCTCAACGTCTTGTCCGGAAATACGAACGTCGTAACCTTCTTCCAGTAAGGTTCCGTAGGCTAAATGTTCAGCCATAGCCCAATCTAACTTGTCTTCATCAAACATGGTTTGACGTGACTGCACCAAGCGTTCTATTTTACGAATGAACTTTTTGTCTTCAGGTAAATTCGAAATGACCTTAGTGATTTTAGCTAATCCTTCTTTTGAATAAGACGTATCAACAGGCTGGATCATCTTGTCTTCAACAACTGTTTGAAAATCTACCCATTCATCTTCCATAAATGGAGTGATGACAGTTTTATCTATTTTTCTGGAGTCTTCTAATTTAACTTCCAGTTTGTCTTTGTATTCTTTTTCTAATTCTGAAACATAGCCCTTATCAATTACACCTTCAGCAATCAGTTTTGCAGCATAGATGTCTCTTGGATTTTGATGTTTTGAAATGGCTTTGTACAATTTAGGTTGTGTAAAACGAGGTTCATCACCTTCATTATGGCCATATTTTCTATATCCTAATAAATCAATAAACACATCACGTTTAAATTTCATTCTAAAATGAAGTGCAAACAACATGGCATGAACCACAGCTTCAGCATCATCAGCATTAACGTGCATTACTGGAGACAGCGTTACTTTTCCAACATCTGTGCAATACGTACTTGAGCGTCCGTCAAGATAATTGGTTGTAAATCCGATTTGGTTATTTACCACAATATGTATGGTTCCATTGGTTTTGTAGCCATCTAACTGAGCCATTTGAATTACTTCATAGACTAAGCCCTGACCAGCAATAGCAGCATCGCCATGAACGACAATTGGCAACACCTGAGAAGGATCATCACTGTATTTGTCATCTTGTTTTGCTCTGGCAATTCCTTCAACAACAGCACCAACAGTTTCTAAATGAGAAGGGTTAGGCGCAATATTTAAGTTGATTTTTTTACCACTATTTGTTGTACGGTTACTGGTCCACCCTAAATGGTATTTGACATCACCATCAAATATTTCTTGTTCATAATCTTTACCATCAAACTCGCTAAAGATATCTTTAGCAGATTTTCCAAAAATATTTGTAAGCGTGCTTAAACGACCACGATGTGCCATTCCCATTACAAATTCTTTTACGCCTTGATTTGCGGCACCTTCAATAAGGGAATCCAGCGCAGGAATTAAAGACTCATTTCCTTCTAGTGAAAACCGTTTTTGACCTACATATTTGGTATGTAAAAAGCTTTCAAAAGATACAGCTTCATTTAATTTTTTAAGAATGTATTTTTTTTCATCAGCTGTAAACTGAGGCTGATTGTCATTGATATTTAGTTTATTTTGAATCCACTGAATTTCTTCAGGTTTTCTGATGTACATGTACTCCACACCAATAGATTCGCAATAGATTCTTTCTAAGTGGTTAACAATATTTTTGAGGGTTGATTTGCCTATACCTAAAATTTCACCTGCTGAAAAGACGGTATCCATGTCACTTTGTGACAATCCGAAATTTTCTATTTCCAGGGTTGGTGCATATTTTCTTCGTTCACGAACAGGATTGGTTTTTGTAAATAAGTGACCTCTGTTTCTGTAACCATCTATGAGTTTGACGACCTGAAATTCTTTTTGAACATGTTCCGGAATTTGAGTCGAGATGCCTTCTGCAATTTCGCCATCCATTCCGTAGTTTTCGCTTCCAAAGTCGTAACCTTGAAAAAAAGCTCTCCAGCTTGGTTCAACAGAATCAGGATGTTTTTGGTATTGTTCGTATAAATCAGCAAAGTATGCTGTATGTGCTGCGTTTAAAAAGGAATATTTATCCATTATTTGGTATAAGTCATTTTCGCTTCAACAAAATTTAGTCAAAAATACAACATTTACTAAAAATAGGTGTGTTTTTGGTATATTTATAGATGTAATTTAACTCAAATTTTGGATAATGAATTTTTCAGCGATTTTTCAGCGTAAAACTTATGTTATTATTTTATTGTGTTCCTCATTTTTTTCTTTTTCTCAAAATGAGGATACAGCTAATGATTTCTGGAATCATGTTCGTTTTGGTGGAAGTCTTGGCTTGAGTTTTGGAGATGGTTTTTTTAGTGGAACCATAGCTCCCAGTGCAATTTATCAGTTTAACTCTAAGTTTGCGACAGGAGTCGGACTTAATGCAACGTATAATAAACAAGATAATTTTTTTAAGTCTACTATTTTGGGAGCAAGTGTCATCGGATTGTATAATCCAGTTAGGGAGTTTCAGGTGTCAGCTGAATTTGAGCAACTTAATGTGAATCGGAAATTTGATGATCCTGTATTTGAAAATGATAATTACTGGTATCCAGCGCTCTTTATGGGAATAGGATATAGTAACAGGAATGTGACTTTCGGAATCCGATATGATTTGCTTTATAATAGAGAGAAAAGTATTTATGTAGATCCTTACATGCCTTTTGTAAGAGTGTTTTTTTAAGAGTAGGTATTGCGAAACCAAACTTTTTGCCATTCGCGTTGCAAAATTAAAAACGTGACGTCTTCTGATAGTTTTAAAGTATCATTGCCATCTAATTGCTTTATTTTTTGCTCTGAAACATCAATGATGTAAAGCAGGTTGAGATAGTCGGCAAACTTCTCTTGAATGAGTTTGAAAACAATTTCATGCAACATATATTTCAAACTACTAGGTAGTATGGTTTCATCAAAATCAAGATCAATATTGGCTAATAAAAAATCTTTATTGATTTGCTTTATGAATTTTGAATAGAGTTCTAAACGTTCTGCTTGAGCTACTAAATCATCAAATGTTTGTGGTAATTGCATTAAACGTTTCGGGTCATTAAGTCGTTTCCAAATGCTTTTAATACCTGTTTATTCTCTTCGGAAATTTTTAAGTGTTCTAAAACGGAGAATGCTTTTTCAGTATAATGTTCGATTTCCTTTTTTGTAGCTTCTGCAGATCCACTAGAAGTAAAATATTGCTTTACCGTTTCTATTTTATCGCTGGGATCTGTCGGGTTTACACTGTATAAATGCTCTAGTTGTCTTTTATCGTCTTTACTGGAAAACTCTAAAGCTTTCAGATATAAATAGGTTTTTTTGTTTTCTATAATATCACCACCAACTTGTTTTCCGAAGGTTTCCGGATTGCCAAAAGCATCTAAATAATCATCTTGTAACTGAAACGCAATACCCAGATTTTTACCGAATTCATAGATTGAATTTTGACAACTCTCTGAAGCTTCAGCAACAATAGCTCCCATTTTCATTGCAGCTCCAACCAGAACAGCAGTTTTATATTCTATCATTTTTAAGTAGTCTTCGATGGTAACATCATCACGAGTTTCAAAGTCAACATCATATTGCTGGCCTTCGCAAACTTCTAAAGCCGTTTTACTGAATAGTTTTGCTAAACCTTGAAAGACTTCAGGTTCGTAATTTTCGAATAACTGATAAGCCATGATAAGCATAGCGTCGCCAGATAGTATGCCTGTATTTAGATCCCATTTTTCGTGAACCGTTTCCTTTCCACGACGCAAAGGTGCATCATCCATAATATCATCATGCACTAATGAAAAATTATGAAACACCTCAACACTTAAAGCCGCATCAAGCGCTTTTTGATAATCGCAATCGAAAATTTCACAAGTCATTAAAGTTAAGGTTGGTCTTAAACGTTTACCTCCAAGCTGAATGATATAATGAATTGGATCGTAAAGCGAAGAAGGCTCTTTAGGCTTTGTAAAAGCTTCTAAATGTTTTAAAAATGCCTCTTGATAGGATTGTATAGTCTGCATGGCACAAAAATAATGTAAATGACTAAATCTACAATCACACTTTAACTATATGTTAAAAAAACATTAAAACTATGGAAACTATTTTTGTTTTTAAAGTTTCCTATTGTAAATTTGCACTTAAATTATGAGAGAAAAAATTATACATAAGGCCGTTGAGCTTTTTTTAAACTTTGGGTTTAAGAGTGTCACCATGGATGATTTAGCCAATGAACTGGGTATTTCTAAGAAAACCATTTATGTACACTTTCCGAATAAAACCAAATTGGTGGAGGCAACTACGTTACATATGTTTGAAACTATTTCCTGTGGAATAGATTGCATTAGTGAACAAAAAAAGAACCCAATTGAGGAAATTTTTGAAATAAAGCAGTTTGTGATGGAGCATTTAAAAAATGAAAAATCGTCACCGCAATACCAGCTTCAAAAGTATTATCCTAAAATTTTCGGAACCTTAAAAACGAAACAATTTGAAGTGATGCAAGGTTGTGTTACTGAAAATTTGAATCGAGGAATAAAACTCGGACTATACAGAGATAATTTAAACATTGATTTTATTTCAAGAATCTATTTTAACTGTATGGTCATATTAAAAGATCAGGAGTTATTTCCTTTAAAAACGTTTTCAATGAATGCATTGATGGAAAATTACTTAGAATATCATTTAAGAGGCATTTGTACACCGAAAGGTCTTGAGAAATTAACAGAATTATTAAAAACCAATCAAAATCAATAACTAACTAATGAGAAAAACACTCCTATTAGTAACTGGTCTAATCGTAACTTCTATTGGGATTTCTCAAGAAATACCATCGAGCTTATCACTCCAGGAAGCCATAGATTATGCCTTAGAAAACAACCGAACAGCAATAAATGCTGAACGCGATATTACTGTTGCCGAAAAACAAAAATGGGAAACCATAGCAACGGGATTACCTCAGATAAGCGCAGGTATAAATTATCAAAACGCCATAAAACAACAGGTGACACCTGTCGATATTAATGGAGATGGTATCGATGAGGATTTTGTGTTAGGTGATCCTCAAAATGTAACAGCAATTGCAACACTCAACCAAAAAATATTTGACGGTTCTTATATCGTTGGTTTGCAGTCTGCTAAAGTGTTTTTAGAAATATCAAAAAATGCCAAAGTCAAAACAGATCTTGAAGTTAGAAAATCGGTTATTGAAGCCTATGGAAATGTACTTTTAGCAGAAGAAAGTATTGCGATTTTAAATAAAAATATTGCTGTCCTTCAAAAAAATCTGGATGAGACAACAAAAATCTTCGAAAATGGACTTGAAGAAGAAGAAAGTGTAGAACAACTTAAAATTACGCTTTCTGGTGTAGAAAGCCAGTTAAATAATACCAGCAGATTAAAATCTTTAGCTTATCAGATGCTAAATATTACTATTGGTTTAGACTTAAATTCTTCCATTGTATTAACTGATGATTTAGAAACCTTAACCACTCAAAACCTGAGTATCGAATTATTAAATACTGATGCATCTATTGGAAATACAATCGATTACCAAATTGCTGAAAACGATAAGGTCTCAAAGGAATTATTAGTTAAACTAGAAAAAAGTAAAGCCTTACCTACGCTTAATGCATTTATAAACGGAGGTTACACAGGATTTAGTGAAACATTCACATTCGCAAATAGTTCGCAACGATGGATTGGCTCTTCTATATTCGGAGTGAGTTTGGATATTCCAATTTTTAGCTCAGGAATGCGAAGCGCTTCAACACAACGTGCTCAAATTAATTTAGAAAAAGCTAAAACAGATTTATCAGAAACCGAACAAAAAATAAAATTGCAAATAGCTTCAGCAAAAAGTGATTACCAGTTTGCGATTGAAGATTACCAAAATAAGAAGGAAAATTTAGCCTTGGCAGAACGAATTGAGAACAAAAATCAGACTAAATTTTTTGAAGGTATCGCGTCGAGTTTCGAATTAAGACAAGCACAAACCCAATTATATGCAGCGCAACAAGAATTGTTACAAGCCATGCTGGATGTCATTAATAACAAAGCAGCTTTAGAAACTGCATTAAATAACATAACACTAAACTAATCAACTATAAAAACACTATGAAAAATATATATTCACTATTTTTTATCACTTTCCTTTTGGTCTCTTGTAGTGGTGAAAAGAAGAACTCTGTAGAGAATGTTTTAGAGAGTAATAACTTAGAAACTATTCGTGAAAAACGAGGAGAATTAGTAAATGAACAGCAAAGTATTAGTAATAGTATCAAACTTTTAGATGAAAAAATTAAGAGTTTAGATACCACTAAACAGGTTCCTCTTATCACGACATTTACAGCTAAAACTGAAAAGTTTGAACATGTTTTAGAACTTCAGGGCAATGTAACGACCAAAAATTTATTGGTAATTACACCAGAATACAATGGTATATTAACTCAGGTTTATGTCAAAGAAGGGCAAAAAGTAAACAAAGGACAACTGCTGGCTAAAATTGATGATGGAGGATTAAGTCAACAGTTGGCACAATTAAAAATTCAGTCAGATTTAGCCAAAACAACCTACGAACGTCAAAAACGTCTTTGGGAACAAAATATTGGTAGTGAAATACAATTCTTGCAGGCAAAGTCAACTTTCGAGTCTCAACAAGAAGCTGTAAATCAATTGCAACAACAAATCGCTAAGACAAATGTAAAAGCACCTTTTTCTGGAACAATTGACGATGTTATCACAGAACAGGGAAGCGTTGTTGCTGCAGGTCAAACTCCATTAATGCGCATTGTTAACCTTGACGACATGTACATTGAGGTTGAAGTTCCTGAAAGCTATGTTTCAAATGTCGTAAAAGGAAAAAGTGTTGAAGTTGAACTTCCAGTTTTAGGAAAAACCATAGCGACAAAAATTCGTCAGGCTAGTGACGTTATTAATCCTGCAAACCGAACGTTTAAGGCTGAGATTGAGGTGCCAAATAAAGACAAAGACATCAAGCCTAATCTTACGGCACGATTGAAAATTAATGACTATACAAGTGAAAATGCTATTTTAATTCCACAAAGTGTAATTTCAGAAAATTCAGAAGGAGAACAGTATGTCTATATTGTAGCTGATAAAAATGCTGAGGGAATTGGTACCGCAAAACGTGTCATTATAAAAACAGGAAAAACGCAAGGTGACATCATTGAAGTCGTAAAAAACCTAGAAGAAGGTACAGAAATTATAAAAGAAGGAGCTCGTAGCGTCAAAGACGGACAATCGGTTGAAGTTATTAACTATAAAGAAGGTGATAATGACTAAAAAGAAAAAAAATACCGAAAAAGAGTTTGGGCTCTCGTCGTGGGCAATAAATAATAAAACCACGATGTACGTTTTAATTGCTGTCTTTTTCTACTTAGGGGTTTCTGCATTTTTCAGCATGCCTAGAGAAAACTTTCCTGAAGTTAATGAAACCAAGATTTATGTGAGTACTGTGTATCCTGGTAATACTGCTGAGGATATAGAAAAACTCATCATTGATCCTTTAGAAGATAAACTGAAATCGGTTAGTAATGTTGTAGAAACATCATCTACGTCACAGGAAGATTATGGGATGTTGGTTGTTGAGTTTGATGAAAACATTACCGTTCAGCGTGCTTTACAAAAAGTAAAAGATGAAATTGATACGGAAACGTCTAATGAAGACTGGCCAACTTTTAATGGCGCTAAAGTAGAACCAGATGTTTTTGAATTAAGTCTTTCTGAAGAAATGCCAATACTTAACATCAACATTTCAGGAGACTATACCATTGAAAAACTAAAAGATTTTGCAGAATACCTTCAGGATGAAATTGAAGACTTACAGGAAATAAAAAAAGCAGATATCAGAGGTGCTCAGGAAAAAGAAGTTGAAGTTGCTGTAGATATCTATAAAATGATGGCAGCAAAAGTAACTTTCAGTGATATTATTGGAGCTATCAGTAATGGAAATATAACACAATCTGCTGGAAATATAAAAACCAGTGGACAACGTCGAACGATTAGAATTATTGGTGAGATTGAAAAGCCTTCAGAGTTAGAAAACTTTGTCGTTAAAGCTGAAAATGGTAATGCGATCTACTTAAAAGATGTGGCTACGGTTTCTTTTGAAGAAGAAGATAAAACCACCTTTGCAAGAAAATCTGGAGATCCAGTTGTCATGCTTGATGTAAAAAAGCGCGCTGGAAAAAATATGGTGGCTGCCGCAGAACAAATTCAGGAGATTGTAAAAGATGCTAAAGAAAATGTGTTTCCACAAGATTTAGAAGTTTCAATCACCAACGATCAATCGTCTGTCACTATTGGTCAAGTAGATGATTTGGTTAATAACATCATTTTTGGTGTGATCCTGGTGGTTACTGTATTGATGTTCTTTTTAGGATTTAAAAATGCACTTTTTGTTGGGTTTGCTATACCAATGTCGATGTTTATGTCACTAATGATATTAAACCTCATTGGTTACAGTTTGAATACAATGGTGCTTTTTGGCTTAATTATGGGTCTTGGAATGCTCGTGGATAACGGAATTGTAGTGGTTGAAAATGTCTACAGATTAATGGAAGAGGAAGGCATGACTAGAATTGAAGCTGCCAAAAAAGGAATTGGAGAAATTGCTTTCCCTATTATTATTTCGACTTTAACCACAGTTGCTGCTTTTGTTCCTTTAGGTCTTTGGCCAGGAATTATGGGAGAATTTATGAAAATTTTACCGATAACATTATCCATTGTACTTGGGTCGTCTTTATTCGTTGCCATATTTTTCAATTCGGTTTTAGTATCGCGATATATGACCATTGAAGACAAGGATATGCCACTAAATCAAATAATTAAAATCACTACTATTGTTGGTGTTATTGGCTTGCTTATTCTTTTATTTGGCGGAACATACAGAGGTTTAGGTACCATAATGATTTTTACAGCGATAATGCTTTGGGCCTATCGGTTTTTTATCAGAACATGGGCTAATAATTTTCAAAATAAATCTTTAGTTAAGCTTGAGTCCTGGTATGAAGGTCAGTTGCGTTGGGCATTATCCAAAAAACGTCCTTATATTTTGAGTATTGGTACATTCTTATTACTTATCGCAGCATTTATTGCCTTTGGTATTTCATTAGCGACACAACGAACAAAAGTTGAGTTTTTTCCAGATAATAAACCAAATCAGATTATTGTTTACATAGAATATCCTGAAGGAACAGCTATAGAAAAAACTAATGCTATTACCAAGCAAATTGAGAAGCGTGTTTTTGAAGTCATCAATCAGAGTGAGTATATGGATGGTGACAGAAACTTTCTGGTTGAAAGTGCGGTTTCACAAGTTGGTGAAGGTTCCGGAAACCCTCAGACAGATATGGGTTCTGCTGCCGAAATGCCTCATAAAGCTAAGATTACAGCTTCCATGAGAGAATATAAATACCGAAGAGGAGAAGACAGTGAGTTGCTACGCCAAAAAGTTCAGGAAGCCTTAGTTGGTATTTATCCAGGCGTTTTGATCTCTGTTGAAAAAGATGCCAACGGTCCACCAGCAGGATCACCAATTAATATAGAAATTGAAGGGAGTGATTACAACCAACTGATTGCAACTGCAGAAAGAATGCGTGAGTTTATTAATTCTAAAAATGTTGCTGGTATTGACGAACTTAAAATAGATGTCAATAAAGATAAGCCAACAATGTTAGTAGAAATTGATCGGGAAAAAGCTGGTGAATTAGGCATTAGTGCCAGTCAGATAGGGAGTCAATTACGAAATTCAATTTTTGGTGCTAAAGCTGGTATTTATAAAGAAGCTGGAGACGACTTTGATATTTATGTGCGTTTCAATGAAGAAAACAGATACAATACTAGCGCATTATTTAATCAAAATATTACATTTCGGGATAATACAGGTCAGATTAAAGAAATTCCGTTATCTGCAGTGGCTAAACAGAAAAATAATTCAGGATTTAGTGCGATAAAACATAAGGACACGAAGCGTGTTGTTACTGTGTATTCAGCATTGGCTCCTGGTTATACTGATGCTGGAGCCATTGTAACTCAGATTCAGAATGAAATGAAAAGCTATGAAGGTTTGCCTGAAGGGATCAATATAGATTATACAGGTCAAATTGAAGAACAGAATAAACAAATGGCGTTTCTGATGGGAGCCTTTTTTACAGGACTCGGATTGATTTTCTTCATTTTAATATTCCAGTTTAATTCTGTGTCCAGACCAACTATTATCATGATTGCGATATTCTTAAGTTTCATTGGAGTATTTGGTGGGATAGTACTTTCAGGTAGTCCATTTGTAATAATGATGACCATGGTTGGTATCATTTCGCTCGCTGGTATTGTGGTAAATAATGGTGTGGTGCTTTTAGATTATGCACAACTGTTAATTGACAGAAAGAAAAACGAATTAGACCTTGAAGAAACAGACTATTTAAAAACTGAAGACCTTTTTGAAAGCATCGTCAAAGCTGGAAAAGCGCGTTTGAGACCTGTAATACTTACAGCTATTACAACTATTTTAGGATTAATTCCATTGGCTATCGGACTAAATATTAATTTCTTTACGCTCTTTGCTGATTTCGATCCTAACATTTATATGGGAGGAGATAATGTGGTGTTTTGGGGACCATTAGCCTGGACTGTTATTTACGGATTGCTAATTGCAACGTTCTTAACACTAATTGTAGTGCCAATTTTATTCTTCTTAAGTGTAAAACTTAAAATGTGGTTACGCCTAAAATTTACATCTGAACCTTTAAGAGTTTCTGAAGTTAAGCAATAAGAAGGGTTTAATATCAATATAAGAATTGAATCTCAATTCTAACAGCACACATTTGCTGATATGTGAATGTGTAGAACCTTTGATGGAATAAAAAAGGTTTGATTAATAGCGGAAAAAGCCTCGACAATTGTTGAGGCTTTTTTATTCAAAAATCATTTAACTTCATTAAATTTGCACCTTGTCTGCCGAAGCTTTAGCGAAGGGGACGATTTAAAAATTCAGATATGTACAGAAGTCATAATTGTGGTGAATTAAGAGCATCACATATCAATACAGAAGTTACACTAGCAGGTTGGGTTCAGAAATCACGTGATAAAGGATTTATCGTTTGGGTAGATCTACGCGATCGCTATGGCATCACACAATTAGTGTTTGATGAAGAACGTACGTCTAAGGATATGATGGAGGAAGCTCAAGATTTAGGTCGTGAGTTCGTCATTCAAGTCAAAGGAAAAGTGATTGAACGTGCCTCAAAAAATCCAAATATACCAACAGGTGATATTGAGATTTTAGTGTCAGAATTAATGGTTTTAAACGAAGCAAAACTTCCTCCTTTCACCATAGAAGATGATACTGATGGTGGTGAAGAATTACGCATGAAATATCGCTATTTAGATATTCGTCGTAATCCTGTTAAAAACAGTTTGATTTTCAGACATAAAGTCACTCAGGAAGTTAGAAATTACTTATCTAATGAAGGTTTTATAGAAGTTGAAACGCCATATTTAATCAAATCAACGCCTGAAGGTGCTCGTGATTTTGTGGTGCCTTCTCGTATGAATGAAGGTCAGTTTTATGCACTTCCGCAATCGCCACAAACCTTCAAGCAATTGTTGATGGTTGGCGGAATGGATAAGTACTTCCAAATTGTAAAATGCTTTAGAGATGAAGATTTACGAGCAGATAGACAGCCTGAATTCACTCAGATAGATTGCGAAATGGCATTTATCGAGCAAGAAGATATTTTAAATGCTTTTGAAGGTTTAACACGTCACTTGCTGAAAGAAGTCAATGGTGTTGAGGTTGAAAAATTCCCTAGAATGCTATATGATGATGCCATGCGTCTCTACGGAAATGATAAGCCAGACATTCGCTTCGGAATGGAATTCGGAGAGCTAAATGATGTAGCTCAACATAAAGAGTTTAATGTGTTCAATGCTGCCGAATTAGTTGTTGGTATTGCAGTTCCTGGCGGAAACAGTTACACCAGAAAAGAAATTGATAAATTAATCGATTGGGTAAAGCGTCCGCAAATTGGTGCTTTAGGAATGGTGTATTGCAGATATAATGAAGATGGAAGCTTTAAATCTTCCGTAGATAAGTTTTACGATCAAGATGATTTAGCAAAATGGGCTGAAAAAACTGGAGCAAAACCTGGTGATTTAATCTGTGTACTTTCAGGAGATACAACTAAAGTGAGAGCACAATTGAGTGCGTTGCGCATGGAACTGGCAACTCGCTTAGGATTGAGAGATCCTAAAACATTTGCGCCTCTTTGGGTTATGGATTTCCCGTTATTAGAATGGGATGAAGATACAGAGCGTTATCACGCGATGCATCATCCGTTTACATCGCCTAAACCTGGACAGTTAGAATTATTGAAAACAGATCCTGGAGCAGTAAAAGCCAATGCCTACGATTTAGTCCTTAATGGAAATGAAATTGGAGGTGGTTCTATTCGTATTCACGATAAAGAAACACAAGCCTTGATGTTCGATTATTTAGGATTTACACCTGAAGAAGCTAAAGCACAATTTGGATTCCTTATGGATGCTTTCCAATATGGAGCTCCTCCTCATGGTGGACTCGCTTTTGGATTAGACAGATTGGTTGCTATTCTTGGCGGACAAGAAACCATTCGTGATTTTATTGCTTTTCCAAAAAATAATAATGGTCGGGATGTCATGATTGATGCTCCTGCTCCAATTGATGAAGAACAATTAAAAGAGTTGAGTTTAAAACTTAACTTACAATCATAACTTAAAATCCTGCTTCATGCAGGATTTTTTAGTAGATTTAATTAATGACAGCCAAACGTTTAATAAAACACATATTATTGTTGAGATATAAATACATCTCACAAAAAAACTTTGTGTTTTTATTAGCCATGCTTATTGGGTTGCTGTCTGGTTTAGTGTCTGTAACCATTAAAAACATCACTTACGGAATTGAATGGTTGTTAGACCACCTCGCTATAGTTTCCAGAAATAGTATTTACTTTATATTACCTATGATTGGGCTCTGGTTAGTGTATTTATTTGTGAAGTATGTATCGAAACAAAAAGTAGAACATGCCATTCCCAGTATTCTTTTTTCATTGTCTAAAAAAAACGGCTTACTAAAACGAAGTAAAATTTACTTACCTTTAATTACAGCACCTATCACAGCTGGTTTTGGTGGTTCTGTCGGATTACTCGGTCCTGCAATTGCTTCTGCTTCTGCAGTGAGTTCTAATATTAGTCAGCTGTTTCATGTCGATCGTAAAACAAGAACCTTATTGATTGGATGTGCTGCTGCTGGAGCCATTGCCTCTATTTTTCAATCGCCAATCGCTGCAATTATTTTTGCTATTGAGGTATTCAGTTTAGACTTAACCTTTGCATCGTTGCTACCTTTATTAATTGCTTCCGTATCTTCAGTGCTAACGTCTTATTTTTTCGTTGGAAATAGTGTGCTATTAAACTTTAATGTGTCTACACCATTTGCTTTGCGAGATACCTTGTTTTTTATCATTTTAGGAATTGGAACGGGAATTGCCTCTATCTATTTCTCAAAAATATACTTTGCTGTTTATAAATTTTTCGAACGCTTTAAAACCAGCGGACAAAAATTAATCGTTGGTGGATTAGCTATTGGAGTCATGCTGTATTTTATTCCGCCACTTTATGGTGAGGGTTTCGGATTTATAAACGATTTGCTCGATGGAAACCATTTGCACGCTTTAGGGAAAACCCCTTTCGATGATTATTTAAGTAGTATTTGGGTGGTTATTGCTTTATTAATCGGAATTACAATTTTCAAAGCTGTTGCCATGACCACAACTTTTGCAGCTGGAGGAGCAGGAGGGATCATCATTCCAACAATGGTCATGGGAAGCGCCTTAGGTAATGTGGTTGCTAAAATCATTAATAATATCGGGTTAGGGTTTCAGGTCTCTGAATCCAATTTTACACTTATCGGGATGGCAGGATTGATAGCTGGAGTACTCCACGCACCTTTAACGGCTATTTTCTTAATTGCTGAAATTACAGGTGGTTACCAGTTATTTGTGCCATTAATGATAACCGTGTCGATGTCTTTTATTATTACTAAAAACGCGATAGATTACACAATATACACAAAAGAACTCGCTGAAAAAGGGGCCTTATTAACGCACGATAAGGATCAGTCTGTTTTAACTTTAATGCGTTTAGATAGCGTAATTGAACAGGATTTTACAGTCCTCTATCCTGAAATGACCTTAGGTGAAATGCTACATCAAGGTGTTGCCAAATCCAGTCGGAATTTGTTTCCTGTGGTCAATAAATA
>JAAEZL010000022.1:0-550 GCA_018222875.1 Algicola sp. | reverse complement strand
ATATTCGAGATGTCATGTTTGATCAAACACTTTATGAATCAACAACGGTTGAAACCTTTATGCATAATCCACCAGAACATATCTATTATGAAACCGATTCTATGAAAGTCGTTATGAAAAAGTTTCAGGACACAGGAGCATGGAATCTTCCGGTAATAAAAGAAGGAATTTACTACGGATTTGTTTCAAAATCGAAGCTGTTAACAGCCTACAGAAGAGAATTGATTAATTTTACATCTTAGATTGCATTAATTAATTCTATATGTCAGGTTGAGCGCAGTCGAAACCTTTTAGAATATAGAAGCTTAAATAACAGTTTTTATAAGTTCTATCTCTAGCTAATACGTTTTAATTTAAGATAAACACATCATGAAATATATCATTCTTATCGCCTTTTTATTATCTTTTGGAAGCATCGTCTGTGGCTTTTTACTGGAAGTAGACTATTCTGAAAAGCTAATAGGTTTTGGTGTTCTTGGACTTGTCATTTTCGTTTTCCCATTGTTTTCTTACCATAGATGGAAAGACAAAAACGTAAAAGATTATATGT
>JAAEZL010000221.1 GCA_018222875.1 Algicola sp. | reverse complement strand
AAACGGAATTTTCGCCAAAAAAGGCTCATCCTTGCTTAAAAACGCAAGACTGAAATTCCGCAACAAACCTTATACAAACTCGTTGCCCACAATTATAGAAAACGAATGAACAAAAATTTAATCTTCATACTTTTTTTCACTTTACCCTTTATATCGAAAGGACAAATTGACTGTAAACCCACTTTAGGTTTTGGCTTTAAACCCATAGAAAAAGGAATTTCCTTATACGTTAAACCTGATTTGAATTCTGCCATTGCTTTTAAAAGCCCAAGCCGTGACGGAATATGGTTAAGTTGCACGAGTACCAATGTTGTAAATGATTTTGTTGAAGTTAAAGCTGAATTTATACATAATGCCTTTATCGAAAACGGTGTCAATCCATTACTATTAGATTTATACAGTTATCTAACAGATGAATATAATTATGACTTCAATTTTCAAGAATACACTAAATATATAATGGTTGAAAAAAATCAAAAAGATATTTATAACTTACTTTATAATGACAATGAAAATGACTGGTTCAAAGACTATTCATCAAGAGAAGATTATGATATGTCAACTTTTGAGGGCTTTTATAACAATTGGATTAGTTATGACAAGGAAAACAGCAATGACAATTATATTTTTGAAAACCAAAACACAATAGTATATGTTCAAAAATCCGACATAACTAACGAAGGAACTGTTAGTCTTATACTTAATGGTGGGACTTCTGACTATTATTTAAAATTTTTGAATGAACAAATAGATTATAAAAACTCAAAAAGTTGCATTTATACGGAAGATAAACTTTTGACTTATTTCGAGTACTATTGTAATGCCTTAATAAAAGAGGAATCGCCATTTAAAGTCATAAAAGAAATAAACGAATTCTCAAACCATTTTAAAGAATTTAAAAGCCGTGTAAGTCTTGATTTTCTAAAAATGAAGGCAAGTTATTTCGATGGTAACTACTCTACCACTATCGAATTATCAAAAAAACTTATTGACCTTTTCGACAATAAAAAAATAACAAATTCAAAGAATTCATTTAATGGAGGCGATATTGATATGTCTATGGTTTACGCCTTTACCATATCTTCCCTTCTACAAACCGAAAAATATACGGATGCCCTTAAATATTCTCAAAAATGTGACACCGATAATAGTTTGAAATTTGAACAACATAATCAATTCTACGCCATTGCTCTTTTAAATCTTGAGCGAAAAAATGAAGCTTGTAGTATTTTAAACAAGGCATATCTGAATGGAGACGAAGGAGCAAGAGAACTGATAAAAAAACACTGTGAATAATAACTGTGGGCAACAACGTGTATAACTAATTGCTTAGTCTGTGTGTACTCGGAAAATCCTAGCGGATTTTCCTACTGGTTCGTTTCTTTTTGCTAACTTAGTTTTCGCCAAACGCAACTAGCCATAACACGAACACGTTAGCCACAATATGAGAAAAACCCAAATCAGAAATATAATCACTAATATTCATTTCTACCTTTTAGGATTTGCCATATTGAATTTTATATTAAAAAACACAATTGAAATAAGTCTGAATTATAAATTTTCTTATTTGATAACGGTTTTTGTTTATGTAAGTGGAATTATTCTCTTTATTTGGAATTTTAAACCATTTAAAAAGTTAGCTTTTTATTTTTCGATATACATATTAACACCAATTTTCACTTTACTCTTCTGGATCTTTGGTGGAATATTTTTTGGAATTCTGACTTCAATTCTCCTCTACCCGATATTTAAGAGTGAAATAAAAGCTGAAAAAGAAAATATTGTAATTTATTCAACTTATCAAGGCTTTCTTAGTTCTTGCTGTTCTTATGATATAACGGAAAAACAGTTTCTTGTTCTCGAAAAGAGAATTAAGAAATTACAATTGCATGATGAATTTGAATTTAATGACAACTCTATCATTAAAACAAAACAAAAAACGGAATTGAAGATGTCATATAAAGAATATGATTTTGAAACAAAGTCAAACAAAGTAATTGATACAATAATTACAATTAAATCTGATTAAATACAGTGGCTAACAACGTGTAAGCGCAATAACTACTGAATTCCCTATCGGAAATTCATTCGTTTTAATTAACTTAGTTGCGTCAGTGGAAAAATACTAACGTCTTTTCCCGTTACTGACGCTTACACAAACTCGTTGTACGTCATTTTAGAAAATCATCTATGCATCAAAATTTCTACAAAAAAATGATAATTCTAACTTTAGGAATAATATTAACTTCATGTGATTGTCATCAAAATGTTAGTGGAAAAGTTTTGGATTTTGACACAAAACAACCTTTAGACAGTGTTTATGTTCATAAAATCAAAAGAAAAATTGGAAAGTATACTTCAGAGAAAGGAGATTTTGAACTTTCTGCAACAAGTGGAGGCCTTTTCGGCTGTCCACCAATGAAAATCATTTTAAATAAAAGTGGTTATGAACAAAAAGTAGAAGTGATAGAAAACTCAGAAAGCAAAATAATATATTTAAGAAAAATCAATGATTAAAAAATTGTTTAAATTTTTTATTAAACAAAATGATGTTAATGTCAATCTTGATTTAGTCAAAGAAGCAATTATTGATTATCGAAATGACGGAAAAAAATTGATGTTTAAACTTGCTGAACTATATAATCTAGATTTGGAAAATGAAGTGGATTATGAAAAACTAATCTCAAGAAGTAACAAAGAAATACCAAGAAAAGGAAAAATATCTGAACACTGGAATTACTATTTTCATGGTTGTGAATGTGGATTTTATAATAAAAAACATCAACAAAGAGTCGAAGTTGTTTTGAGCAATCCACCAGAATTTGTACATATTGATTCTTGGTTTCTTTTATCATATATGGAGTCAACCGAAAAATATAAGAATGAAATAAAAGGAGTTAAATGGCAGGAACTGAAATCAGTAATTGAAAAATTATATGAAACTGGAGAAATCGAACCTGTAAACGAATAAAAACGAACGTACAACACCGTGTATAACTAATTGCTAATCAGTGCTTACTTGGAAAATCCTAGCGGATTTTCCTACTGGTTCGTTTCTTTTTGCTACCTTAGTTCCAGCCAACGCAACTAGCCATACACAACACGTTGTAAACAATACCTTGAATGAAAATCGGAACTAAAATATTAATCCTCTTTCT
>JAAEZL010000220.1:945-3181 GCA_018222875.1 Algicola sp. | reverse complement strand
ACTAACTCACCATCAATAAATATCTTTGCATCTCTCGGTGATGTATTTATTTTGATTATTCCAGAGCCACCACCACAGGCAGTCAATAGGGTTAAAATTAAAATTAAGAAAGTTAGATGCTTTGTCATTACGGTAACCTATATATAAAATTTTAATTGTTTTTGTAGCACTATTAGTTAGTGCTAGTGACCATAGATATATCCGCGTTTTAGATAAATAATAAACCTTTTCCGGTTACTAAATGATGCAGAATTACTTTGGGCTGCTTTGAAAACCTTATAGTTTTGGGATAATCCAGAAGAGTCTCCATCTTTTAAATACTTATAAATTCCAAAATTTCCAGCAAGCCCATCAATGCTATCGGAACTACATAATTGGTATAAAGCATAGTCATTTGATAGACCAGAGCAATCCCCAGTAGAACAGTAGCGATACAAAGCGTGATCTTCGCTAACAGACGCACAATTTAAGCTCCCCCCCATGTTGCCGGATGCATCAAACTGTTTCTGTTTTCTATCTCTGTTTGATTGCTCTATTCTTTGTTGTTCGAGTCGAGCCAACCTTTCTTTCTCCTTCTCCTCACGTAGCCTTTTTTCTAGATTGTATTTTTCTTGGTCGGATTCTATTTTCATTTTAAGATCAGCAATCAGTTCGGGAGCGTACATTTTCGTCTCGGCTTCTGCTAATAGCTTATGTGCTTTCGAAAAATTCCATTTTGACGACTCTATCTCTGCTTGTTTTATTAACTCCTCCTGCTCACTGGTCTCAAGTAAGGCTACCTCAGCTTCGGTGAAACTTGAGTTATCTGTACACGATGCAATAAATACCAATAAGACAGGTAAAACGTAGAAGCTTAATTTTTTGAATTTATTTTTTGATGACAAACTCATTTAGTGTCTCTATGTAAAATATGAAAAAGTAAATTTAATCATATAGTTAATTACCCACTCCAGCTTTTCATCTTAGCTAAAGCTAATTTACGTATATCAACTGCGCCCTTTTTTCTAAGGCAATAACGAAACAAACGACATCAGATGAATAGAGCTGCGCATCTATTAATAAATGTATAATAGGCCCTCAGAAAACTTTTTCTCAATGGCAGGAAGGTTACCGACTCGAGCTGTTACCAAGCAATCCACTTCCATTCTGTCATTGAATCGTTTTCCTATACAGTAGTCAAAGTTAAACTCCTTACGCTCTCCAGGCTCTATCAGCACTTCACCCTCTGTGAGCATTTCTTTCTCAATTTTTTCTAAATTTTGCTTGTTAGCGCCATAACCACCATCAACAAATTTCTCCTGACCAACGAATTTAACCCTTTCTAATATAATTCGTTTATGACCTAAATTAGTAATAGGTACCCTTACATTAAAAAAAGAATTATCATCAAGCCTCTCAAAATTGTTTCTTGATAGCTTACCAGTTTTTCTCGCTGGGGTTATTTTTGAGTAGGCAGTAAACATAGCAGCATTTGCTTCTTCCCAGTTCTCACGTTCTCGGGCGTTTTTTTCCTCCAACTCTTTAGTTTGAGCAAGTAGTTTTTTGCACTCTAAATTGACTTTACGAATTTTAGACATAGTAAGTAATTTCTCTAGTACAAAACCAATTAGAAATCCGATTATTGTGAATATTCCATTTTCAGAGGTTAGCTGTGTTATTATATCCATTAACATTTCCTTGTATGATGTTTATTAATTTAAAAGTAAAGTTAGAACAAGCCTAAAAGGATACTAGCAGATTTTTCTGAAGCTTAAGCTAAACTTATTTATGTACTTTCTGAACTGTAGAGCAAGACGTAATAAATATTCAAAAAAGTGGAGTTAAGTCCCAACATTGTTAAACATCTTGAAGACTTTTCGTTTTTCACGACATCACTTGATCAAAATAATTACGCGAACAATTTCTGATGCACTTAGAAACCATAGCAACTTGAACTGACGCTTACCTATTGGGCTTTAGATAGTAGTGTAGCCAAACGGTCAATATAATGTGCAGATAGTCAAAACTCATGCCAAGACCAAATACAGGTATTCTATTTAAAGAACTTAATATGAGAATCACCAACACTTGGTTTAATATTACTGAAACTAATTTGGTTTAATTGCCCTTTGCCATTGCTGATTATTAAGTTTCACCTCTAATCAAAGCACTTCTCTATCTCAGACGATCAATGTAACAGTTTTAATTTTTCGCTAGATTTTCATCCCAAATAGATCGAAAAATAGCTAACTATTAG
>JAAEZL010000220.1:0-935 GCA_018222875.1 Algicola sp. | reverse complement strand
AAACCACTTCCTTCAAGGCGAGTCATCTCTGTAACAAAAGAAGCAAATGAATCACCATCCCACTCTTCAAAATTAATTTTTTGTTTATCAAACCATGTTGCAACATCCTGATTAGATACAATATTCTCAAATAGAATCAAGATTTCTTGACTTTCCATTGAGTGTTCCAGCTCAACATAATCATCACAGTTTACAATTATACACTTTGCCTCTTGAACAGATGTTTTTGGCAAACCAATGAACTTATTTAGCGCTCTTGATAATTTACGGTGGGAAGGTTTTGGGAGCATTGAAATTAAGCTACCGATCCAAGCTTTATTAGAATAACTGTCCTTATTACTGTCTGATAAATCAGTAAAAAAGCGATTAAGAGCATCACTTAATGACCCACACTTGGTAAATATCTTATTATTTTTCACATACCATTCTACGATTAACTTAGTTGAACTGTCTGGTTTTTCTATTTGTTCTACCCACCAGTCAATATCTGCATCACCACCATTATCAATCAATTCAAGGATCCTACTTCGCCATACATTAGGATTGTCAGTATCCAGTACATCTGACAAGAAAGATTCATCCATGCTCTTCAGTTCGTTTAAGCTAAAATCATAGCGTCCGCTCCAACCACCTAAGAAGCTTAATAACTTACCTTTATCAATATTCAATGCCTTTAAATTGCTATACTTTCTGATAACTGCATCTATGCTCAGCCTCATAACTCGGTTATTAACAATTAGTATATGCATCGCCTCCTTAACATACTTACTTAACATTTGGTTTTCTAGGGCAGACAAAACTTTGCCAAAACTACAAGAAACAGCTAAACAATTTGCCAACTCGTTATGAAATTCATCCGTTAGCTCAATATGAGATTCATAAAAATTAATATTTTGAGGTGTATTATGGTAAATAATATTAGCGACCGCTTGAGC
>JAAEZL010000219.1 GCA_018222875.1 Algicola sp. | reverse complement strand
AGTAGCTAACAACGTGTATAATCCATGCTCTACTCTAGCTTCAGTTTTAATTCTTATATTTAAACTTTAAAATCGTAACGACGGAAAATAACGAACGTTTCCAATCGCACGATATCATACACAATTACGTTGCCAGTAATTTGCCAAACCGCAAAAAACAGTCCCTTAGAATGAAAATTTTACTTTTTGGAGCATCTGGTTCAGGAACCACAACTTTGGGGAATGAAATTGAAAAAAGAACTGATTTTAAGCACTTGGACGTTGACGAATATTACTGGAGAAAAACCAATCCGCCTTTTCAAGAAAAAATACCTTTGACTGAACGGAATGAAAATCTGAAAGCGGACTTTAAAAAGTTTGATAAAGTTGTAGTTAGTGGCTCAATGGTAAGTTGGGGAAAAGAATGGGAAACAGCATTTGATTTAGCCGTTTTTATCCGACTTGAAAATAGTGAAAGAATGAAACGGCTGAAAAAACGAGAAGCTGAACGTTACGGAGAAAAACTTCTGACTAACGAAAAAATCCAACAGAATTCAAAAGCATTTTTGGAATGGGCTGACCAATACGAAAATCTAAACTTTGACGGCAGAAGTTTAAAAGTTCATCTGAATTGGATTGAATTACTGGACTGCAAGGTATTGAAATTAAATGGAGCAGCTGAATTGAATAATAACGCGGAAAAAGTATTAACTGAAATAAAAAACTACTGGCAACAACGTGTATAATTCATTGCTAGTACTCGCCTACTTACGAAAGTCCTCGCGGACTTTCTATCTGTGATTTATTTGCTAAATTAGTTGCTGAAACACGCAACGAAATCATACACAAATACGTTGTGCTTCATTATCAGAAACCGCTAACCAATGATAAAATTCTTTAGAAAAATTAGACAAAAAATGCTGACTGAAAACAAGTTCAGCAAATATCTGATTTATGCAGTCGGAGAAATCATTCTTGTTGTTATCGGAATTTTAATTGCACTTCAAATTAACAATTGGAATGAAGAAAGGAAAGAAAATGCAATCATTGAAACTTATTTGAATAGTATGTTAGTTGATTTAAATAATGACGTGAATCAATTTGACGGAATTATTAAAAATTTGGACAAACAAATAAAAAATAATTCATTAATTTTTGTGAGCAAAGAATATCAAAAAAAGTCACTAGATTCTATTGTATTAATAATAACCAGTTATTTCACTGATTATAAAATTGTAGACCAAACCTTTCAGAAAATAAAAAATTCTGGACTTTCGAATCAACTTGGTTCTAAAGAACTTAATGATGCTATCAACGACTATTATACTGTTGACTTATACAGATTTAATTTATTTATAGACTATGATGAAGAGCGTTCTTCAGAGGAAGATAAGTTTTGGTTTCTTACTGAAGAATATGAAATCAATCCACCTCACGGTCGAGGTGAAAAATTAACACTGCCCTTTGCCGAAAATGAAGAAACAAGAAAACAAGCATTTATTAAAAAAATAGAATCTAATTTAGGCAGAAATAATTTACGGAATAACATTACAAGAAAATCACTAGGAATAACAATTACAAAAGGTCTTAAAAGTAAGGCTAAAATACTTACTGACCTGATTAGTGAAGAATTGAACGAAAAATAACGAAAGCACAACAATATATAACCGCAATTACGGCGGATTCGACTACGTCCGAATCCACTCGGAATTGCTAACGTCGGTCTCTACCGAAAGTTTGTTTAACTTTAAGCCGTAACTGACGGTTATACGAAACCGTTGTAGCTAATTTTAAAACCAAACTGATTATGAAAAAAACATATTTTTTAATCCTCTTGACATTATTTTTGTCATCACAAATAACTTATGGACAAGAAAAGTTTGTTTACCCTGGCGATGAATGGGAATACGAAAATGCAAAATGCAATCCTTACAGTGAACTAAGGCCTTTCATTATAGATAGTTTAAATACAACTGGTTTACTAATTATCAATAATGGTAAAATTTTATTTGAATATGGCGATGTAAAAGAAATTAGTTATTTGGCATCAGCAAGAAAAAGTATCTTGAGCATGATGTACGGAAAGTATGTTACAGATGGTACAATTAACCTCAATAATACACTTAAGGATTTAAAAATAGATGATATAAACCCACTAACAGAGGAGGAGAAACAAGCTACAATAGAACAAATTATAAATGCAAGGTCTGGTGTATACTTACCCGCTTCAAACGCAGGGTCTGGACCTAACATGCCGAAAAGAGGTCAATACAAACCGGGAACTCATTTTTATTACAACAATTGGGATTTTAATGTCGCAGGAACCATTTTTGAACAAGAAACGGGAAAAGGAATTTATCAAGCATTCCAAGAAGATATTGCTATTCCATTGAATTTACAAGATTTTGAACTCTCAAATCATAGAAGGACTGGCAACGAAAAGTTATCCTCTCATCTTGCATATCATTTCCATTTATCAACTAGGGATATGGCAAGATTGGGTTACTTAATGCTTCGAAAGGGAAATTGGGACGGCAAACAAATAATCCCAGAGGAATGGGTTGAGAAAACAACAACAAGAGTCAGTAAAACCAATGAATATGGCCTTACAACAGGTTATAGCCATATGTGGTGGCTATATTCCGATTCTGACTTGGACTTACTTGAAGGCGCTTATACAGCGGCAGGAGCTTATGGTCAATATATTACAGTTATTCCCAGGCTTGATATTGTTATTGCACATAAGACAAAAAGTGCGTATGAAAGAGTTACGTCCCACAAGGACTATGACAATTTTATTTTAAAATTAGTCAAGAGTGCCGAATTAAATTTAAAAAATAATGAAATTGTTGATTATGAGCAATTCACTGGAACGTATATAGATGATTCTAGTAGTAGTCAACCAATGGCATTTGAGATGTTTATTGATGATAAAATATTGAAAGTAAAAGGCCCAATTTTTCCAGCACCTGTTGTTATAGATATCTGCAATGCAAATAGAGGTATTCTTAACGCCCCAAATATGGGTTATCCTTCTCTTAATTTTAAAAGGAATGAATATGGCAAAATTATTGGATTTAACGTATTAAATATTTATATCAAGAAAAACTAGCTACAACAATGGCTATAAGTAATTGCTTGTTCTCGCCTACTTCTGAAAATTTGCTTGCGCACAGTTCGCACTGCGTGCTCGTGTGTCGCGGAT
>JAAEZL010000021.1:16029-38668 GCA_018222875.1 Algicola sp. | reverse complement strand
AAAAATGTACTGCAATCCGACGCATCATTGTTCCTGAAAACTTAGTGGAAGACGTTCAGATAGCGTTAGGAAAAGCCTTAGATAAAGTCACCATTGGTGATCCTAGACTAAAAGAAGTCAGAATGGGATCGCTTGTAAGTCAGCAACAGGTTCAGGCGGTTAGAGATTCTGTAAATGATTTAGCTAAAGAAGCACACATCGTTTATGGTGATTTAGACAAAATTGAAACCATTGGAGCCGATGCTAAAAAAGGAGCGTTTATCAGTCCGATTTTACTTAGATCAGATCATCCGTTTCAAAATACAATCATTCATGAGCGAGAAGCTTTCGGACCAGTAAGCACTATAATGCCTTATAAAAACTTAGAGGAAGCCATTACTCTGGCGCAAATGGGTAAAGGATCGCTCGTGTCTTCAATAGCAACTTATGATGATAAAATTGCTAAAGATTATGTGGTGAATGCAGCCAGTCATCACGGAAGAATTTTAGTGCTCAATAGAGATAGTGCTAAAGAAAGTACGGGTCATGGTTCACCTCTGCCATATTTAGTTCATGGAGGTCCAGGTCGTGCTGGAGGAGGTGAAGAAATGGGAGGCATGCGTGGTATTAAACATTACTTACAACGTACTGCTATTCAAGGATCACCAAGCACAATTACTGAAATTACTGGTATCTATCAGCAAAATGCAAAATATAAAGAAGCAGAACAGCATCCTTTCAAATACCACTGGGAAGACATTCAACCAGGAATGTCACTCAAAACACATAAACGAACCTTGACTGATACTGATATCATCAATTTTGCGAATCTGACTTGGGATCATTTTTATGCACATACAGATATCACCTCTTTAGATGGAAGTATCTTTGAAAAAAGAACAGCACATGGCTATTTTATCATTTCAGCAGCAGCAGGTTTGTTTGTCTATCCAAATAAAGGTCCGGTTGCAGCCAACTATGGCTTAGATAGTATTCGGTTTTTACGACCATTATATCACAACGATACCATTTATGTGAGATTGACCTGCAAACAAAAAGTAGATCGTGATGTCGCTTCAACTGAACATCCAAGCGGTATTGTTAAATGGCATGTAGAAGTGTTTGATGCCGATTTTGAGAATAGACCAGATAGCCAAAAAAGTGAAAAAGACAGTCCTTTAGTTGCAGTGGCTACCATTTTAACAATGGTTCAAAAGAAACAAGAAATCTTTGTTGAAATGACTGAAGATAAAATAGAAGAATGTTTATCTAAACTGACTCAAGATACTCAACCAAAATGGGGAATTATGACAGCTCAACACATGATTGAGCATTTAGAATACACCT
This sequence comes from Algicola sp., assembly GCA_018222875.1. Classification (GTDB taxonomy): domain Bacteria; phylum Bacteroidota; class Bacteroidia; order Flavobacteriales; family Flavobacteriaceae; genus Psychroserpens. The sequence continues at coordinate 37,342 of JAAEZL010000021.1, read as the reverse complement.
ATAAAATTGCTTCAGGTGAGATTCAGGATTTCGAAATTGCAACTCCTGAAAAGATTTTAGAAAAAGTACATGCAAGCTTATACAATTACGATAAGTTTCCAAAGAACAGTCAATTCCCTCAATTAGAAAAAGATGAATTAGAGGATTTAAAACATGCTGATTTGGAAACAGCTATCGAAAAGTTCAAAGCGCAACGGGAAAAGTATTTAGAATATTTTAAAGAACATCCGGAAGCTAAGCTTAAAAATTTAGTTTTTGGTGAATTGAATCGCTATGAGTCCTACCTGCTCGAAAGAAAACATTTGAATCATCATTTTGAGCAATTTGGTCTCTTATAAAGTCAATGCGCACTCATTGCGCATATGCTTAAATTGAAATTATAAAAATAATAGATTCCTGCTGTGATATTGAGCGCAGTCGAAATACAAGCAGGAATGACAAACAAAAAAACATGAGTGAACCATACGTAAAACAAACCATAGAAAACGAAGTAGCATACATCGAGTTTTTTCATCCTGCACATAATTCCTTACCAGGAGATGTGCTGGCAGAATTAGCACAAACTATTACTGATGCTGGTAAAAACGATGCCATTAAAGTGATTGTACTTAAAAGTGGAGGCGACCGAACCTTCTGTGCAGGTGCCAGCTTCAAAGAATTGATAAATATTAACGATGCTGCAACCGGAAAAGTATTCTTTTCAGGATTTGCCAATGTCATCAATGCGATGCGTAAATGTCCAAAATTTATTATTGGACGCATACAGGGAAAAACCGTAGGAGGAGGTGTTGGATTAGCAGCTTCAACCGATTATTGTATGGCAACAAAATTTGCTGCAATCAAATTAAGTGAACTAAATATTGGTATCGGACCATTTGTGGTTGGACCAGCCATTGAACGTAAAATAGGATTGAGTGCCATGTCGCAAATAGCCATTGATGCCAATTCATTTTACCCGGCAGAATGGGCAAAACAAAAAGGCTTATTTACACAGGTTTACGAAAGCACAGAAGAACTTGATGACGCTGTAAAAACAACTGCGGAGCATTTATGTACTTACAATACCGAAGCAATGATGGAGATGAAAAAAGTGTTCTGGAAAGGCTCTGATGATTGGGATAAACTCTTAGCAGAACGTGCAGAAACTAGTGGAAGATTGGTGTTGTCAGACTTTACTAAAGAGAAATTAAAAGGATTTAAATAGTAATGATTTACAGTTTTAAAGGCTACATACCAGTCGTACACGAATCAAGTTTTGTGCATCCTTTGGCTGCAGTTACAGGTAATGTCATCATTGGCAAAAACTGTTATATTGGTCCTGGAGCTGCCATTCGTGGAGATTGGGGACAAATCATTTTAGAAGATGGTGTCAATGTTCAGGAGAATTGTACAGTGCACATGTTCCCTGGAAAATCCATCACACTCAAAGAAAGTGCACACGTTGGTCATGGAGCCATCATTCATGGTGCCAATTTGGGTAAAAACTGTCTGATTGGAATGAACACAGTGGTCATGGATGATGCTGTAATAGGAGACGAGTGCATCATAGGAGCCATGGCATTTGTTAAAGCAGAAACTGTTATTCCCAAGCGAAGTTTAGTCATTGGGAATCCTGCTAAAGTGATTAAGCAAGTTAGTGATGAAATGATTGCCTGGAAAACAAAAGGCACACAACTGTATCAGCAATTACCAAAAGAATGTCATAAAACTTTGAAAGAAGTTGAGCCTTTACGAGAGGTTCCAAAGCATATGAAAATTCAGGAAGATGTTTATAAAACCCTTCGTGATTTTATGAAAAAGTAGTTGGGCGTTACCACAAGGGTCGCGCTTTCACTACTCGCTCTCTGCGAGGAGCTCAAACAGACCGTTTAATCCCTAACGCAAATTAGCAGGTATTGAGTAAGTTAATTAATATATGTTGTCATTCCGCAATTGAAGCGGAATCCATTAAGATAAGGAAAAGAGAATGTCAAAAGTAGAATTTAAAATGCCCAGATTGGGCGAAAGTATAACAGAAGCAGCCATAATAACATGGTTTAAAAACGTTGGTGATACCATTGAAGAAGACGAAATGCTTTTGGAAGTCGCTACAGATAAAGTAGATTCTGAAGTCCCATCAAATGTTTCAGGTGTTATCGAGGAGATTTTATACGATGCTAATGCTGTGATTAAAATAGGAGAAACTATCGCTATAATTAAAACCGATGGTAAAGCTTCATCTTCAAAAGATAAATCAAAAAAGTCTACTGTTATTTCGAGCGAAGTTGAGAAATCTGCTCAAAGTAAAACTACAAAAAAGAAGCGCACTGTCACACCGAGTGTAGCTAAGGATTCTAATTCATTTTCAGTGTCTAACAGCAACACCTTCTTTTCGCCATTAATCATCAAAATCGCCAAAGAACATCATATTAGTTTTGAAGAGTTAGCACGAATTCCTGCAACTGGTCACGAAGGTCGATTACGTAAAAGTGATGTGTTCAGTTATATTGAAGACGGACGACCATATAAATTTGCACAACCAGTTTTACAGAAAGATCCAACAGCATATCGTATTCCACAATTAAGTTTTGATAAAGGCAAAGGAAAAGTGATTGAGATGGATCGTATGCGCCAAATGATTGCAGATCACATGGTGTATTCAAAACACACGTCACCTCACGTAACGGCCTATGTGGAAGCAGATTTAACCAATATGGTTAATTGGCGAAATGAAAATAAAGCTGTCTTTCAGGATAAATATGGCGAACGCTTAACCTTTACACCATTATTTGTTGAAGCTGTGGCTAAAGCAGTAAAAGATTTTCCAAACATAAACGCTTCGGTTGATGGAAAAAACATCATTGTAAAAGAAGATATAAACATTGGAATGGCAACCGCATTACCTAGTGGGAATTTAATTGTTCCAGTGGTTAAAAATGCAGATGCTAAAAATCTAAAGGAACTTGCTGAAAACGTTAATGAATTGGTAAACAAAGCCAGAGAAAATAATTTAAAAGCTGATGATATCAAAGGCAGCACATTTACGATTTCTAATGTAGGAACCTTTGGAAGCGTCATGGGAACACCAATTATCAATCAGCCAGAAGTCGCTATTCTCGCTCTGGGAATCATTAAAAAACGACCTGAAGTCATTACTACTGAAAAAGGCGATGAAATTGCCATTAGAAGTATGATGTACTTATCCTTGTCGTTCGACCATAGAGTTGTTGATGGCTTTTTAGGCGGAAGCTTTGTAAGACGTGTTGCTGATTACTTTGAGCAATTTGATGTGAATAGAAAAATATAATTAAGAGTTTGTCATCCCAAACATGATTTGGGATCCACACTATAAAATAAAAGTTTAATAGATTCCGCATCTTAGTGCGGAATGACAAAAATAAATACCTGCTTCATCAGGCATTTGATATGAATAAAGACATACTAAAAAAGGGATTTTCAAATTTGTGTACAGCCAAAGCTATGGCAGAATTATATGAAGCAAATTTCAAACAAGTTTCAAAATACGTCCATGCGACATCAAGAGGTCACGAAGCGATTCAAACCGCTTTGGGAATGCAATTATTGCCTCAGGATTATGCGTTTCCGTATTACAGAGATGATGCGATGTTGTTGTCTTTCGGATTAGAACCTTATGATTTGATGTTGCAATTGTTGGCTAAAAAAGACGATCCGTTTTCAGCAGGAAGAACCTACTATTCTCATCCAAGTTTAAAGGATGATGATAAACCTAAAATTCCGCATCAGTCTTCTGCAACAGGTATGCAAGCGATTCCTGCAACAGGAGTTGCTATGGGAATGCAGTATAAAGAACTTCAAGGTTTAGATGATTTTAGTTTAGAATCAGATCCTGTTTGCTCGAACGCAGTCGAGAGCTCCTTAAAACCGATAACAGTGTGCTCTCTTGGAGACGCCTCAGTTACTGAAGGTGAAATCGCTGAAGCCTTTCAAATGGCAGCCTTAAAGCAAATGCCAATTCTGTATTTGGTTCAGGATAATGGTTGGGATATTTCGGCTAATGCAGCTGAAACCAGAGCACAAAACGCCTTTGAATATGCGCAAGGATTTCATGGATTAGAGGCAATCTCTATCGATGGCGCAAATTTTATTGAAAGCTATGAAGCTATTGAAAAGGTCATTGCGACGATTAGAAAAGAACGACGACCATTTTTAGTACACGCTAAAGTTCCATTATTAAATCACCATACCTCTGGTGTACGAATGGAATGGTATCGTGACGATTTAGAGGAAGCCAGATCTCGTGACCCTTATCCGGTTTTAAAACAACAATTATCAGATAATGGCTTTTCTTCTGAAGATATTCAGAACATAGAAAATTCTGCGAAAGCAAAAGTACAATCAGATTTTGAAAAAGCTTTAAAAGCCGAAGACCCTAAGCCTGAAGATTTATTTACAAACGATTTTGTTTCTACTCCAATTACAGAGGAAAAAGGAGTTCGTGCTCCTGAAGGAGCAGATAAGGTCGTTATGGTTGATTGTGCCTTATTTGCAGTTGAAGAACTCATGAAAAAACACAAAGAGTGTTTGCTTTACGGACAGGATGTTGGTGGACGACTTGGAGGTGTGTTTAGAGAAGCTGCAACTTTAGCTCAGAAGTTCGGAGATGATCGTGTGTTTAATACGCCTATTCAGGAAGCATTTATAGTCGGTTCTACCGTTGGTATGAGTGCGGTTGGCTTAAAACCAATTGTTGAGGTTCAGTTTGCCGATTATATCTGGCCTGGACTTAACCAGTTGTTTACAGAAGTGAGCAGAAGTTGTTACCTCTCTAACGGAAAATGGCCTGTAAGTATGATTCTTCGTGTTCCAATTGGTGCTTATGGAAGTGGTGGACCTTACCATTCCTCTTCAGTTGAGAGTGTAATTACCAATATTCGAGGCATCAAAATTGCGTATCCAAGCAATGGAGCCGATTTAAAGGGCTTGTTGAAAGCGGCTTATTACGATCCGAATCCTGTGGTTATTTTAGAGCATAAAGGTTTGTATTGGTCAAAAGTACCAGGAACCTTAACAGCTACCTCTGTTGAACCTTCCGAGGATTATGTATTGCCATTTGGTAAAGCTTGGGTGTTGCAGGAAATCTGGAAACAAGACGATGTTGAAACCCTGACGATTGTAACCTACGGAATGGGAGTGCATTGGGCTTATAATGCTTCAGGAGAATTAGATATGCGTGATCAAATTGAAATTATAGATTTGAGAACCTTATATCCTTTAGATGAAGACACCATTATGAAATCAGTTAAGAAAACAGGAAAGTGTTTAGTGGTCACTGAAGAGCCTTCTAATAATAGTTTTGCAAGAGCTTTGGCAGGAAAAATTCAGGAAGAATGTTTCAAATATTTAGATGCTCCAGTCATGACTATTGGTAGTGAGAACATGCCAGCAATTCCGTTAAACTCAACTTTAGAACAAACGATGATTCCTTCTACGGAGAAAGTAAAATCAAAAATAGAAATACTATTAAATTATTAGCTTTTTATATTTTTTGTGTCTAACTACTTCAATTTTTGTATATTGAACACTCAATTTATCTAACATAATTATGAAAAAAAATATTTTATTTATTGCTGCAGCCATGTTTTTGTTCTTAGGAAATCAATCAGCAACAGCTCAGGCTAAAATGAAGAAGGACACTAAGTCTGCTATGGTTCAAAAAAGTGATGTTAGCGCAAAAGAGAAAACGATGAATTTGATTCGTCCGTTGAGCTTAACAGAACAACAACAAGAACAAGTGTATAGTCTTCTCGCTAAAACTGAAGAGAAAATGAGTAGAGCAAGTAAAGAAAGCAATGCTCAGGACTTAGAAGCTAAACAAGCTAAAATGGACAAATACGTGATGTCAAAAATGAAAGAAATCTTAAACGAAGAACAGTTTAAAAAATATTTAGATTTAACTAAAGAATAATAAATCTACTTACAGTTAAAAAAAGCGACCATAATAGGTCGCTTTTTTTATATGTTGTATTCTGATAAGGGTTTTGTGAATTTTTCCGGATCAGCGGCCAAGTGGTATCTTGGGTCGTCAATATCTTCAACGATAACTTCCTTAAACTTCGGACTTCCTTTGTATAATAATACCTTACAGTCTTCACTTAAATGTCTAAGTTTTATAGACTTGCCCTCTGCTTCATATTTATTCACCAGATTAAAGATGGCTTCCAGAGCAGAGTGATCACTGACTCTAGATTCAATAAAATCGATTTCTACCTTTAGAGGGTCATTTTTAACATCAAATTTTGAATTGAAATTTTGGATAGAACCAAAGAAAAGTGGTCCCCAAATTTCATAAGTTTTAGTGCCATCTGGCTGGATGCGTTTACGAGCTCTAATCATTGTAGCATTTTTCCAAGCAAAAACTAAGGCTGAAATGATAACTCCAGCAATCACTGCAATTGCCAGATCTTTCCATACCGTTATTGCAGATACAGCTATTAAAACAATGGCATCTGATAATGGGATTTTTCTGATAATTCTAAAGCTACTCCAGGCAAATGTTCCTATAACAACCATAAACATTACGCCTACGAGAGCAGCAATTGGAATTTGCTCAATTAATGGTGCTCCAAAAAGTACAAAGCAGAGTAGAGCTACTGCAGCAACAGCACCAGATAATCTTCCTCTTCCTCCAGAATCTACATTAATAATAGACTGACCAATCATAGCACAGCCACCCATTCCACCGAAGAGTCCGTTAAGCATATTGGCACCACCTTGTGCCATACATTCCCTGTTTCCATTCCCTCTGGTTTCAGTCATTTCATCAATGAGGTTTAATGTCATTAATGATTCAATTAAACCTACAGCTGCTAAAATAAATGCTGTAGAAAGTATCAAATCCCAGTGTCCAGCTAAGGTTCCGAATAAACTAAAGATTTGCTCCTGAAATGTTGGTAATCCACCTTCTAACCCTTTTCCGCCACCTTCTTGAATAAATGAACCAACAGTACTCATTTCAATGCCTCCAAAAATGGTAATACCTGCAACCACAACGATTGCAATTAAAGCTGCAGGGATTTTTTTAGTTAGTTTAGGCAGACCAAACATGATTGCCATGGTTAAGCCAATGAAGCCCATCATTTTCCAGAACGCTGTATTTGTAAATAATGCAGAAAACCATTGTGATGTGTTTGACCAAATAGAAATATCTTTTGGAACTGCATTTGGGAATAGGCCTAATTGCGACAGAAAGATAACTATAGCTAAACCATTTACAAATCCCATCATTACAGGATGCGGAATGAGTCTGACAAATTTCCCAAGTTTGAATACACCAGCTAATATTTGAATTCCACCAACAAACAATAAGGTAATAAACAGCCATTGAAGCCCAAGGTTTTCAACAGGCGTTTCAAGATTTAATCCTACTTCATTTCCTTTTTGAATTAAATGTACCATCACAACAGCCATCGCTCCAGTAGCACCAGAAATCATTCCTGGCCTTCCACCAAAAAGAGCGGTAACGATTCCCATCATAAAGGCGCCATAAAGTCCGACTAAGGGGTCAACTCCTGCTACAAATGCAAATGCCACTGCTTCAGGGACAAGCGCCAATGCTACAGTTAAACCTGATAAAATATCATTTTTCGGATTTTGTGTAAAGTTCTTTCTTGTGGTTTGACCTAATATCATATTACATACTTTTTACAAGTCGGCAAATATAAGCTTTTATAAATGAAGCATAAAACTCATGTTATAAATCAAAAAAAGCATCAATTGTAAATTGATGCTTTTTTGAAATCATATTTTAGATAGTTTAATCCTTTAGTTCAGGTGGGTAGTTTTCCATTATTTTCATGACAAATTCTTTGATTTGTTCTTCTTTTTTCTCCATTCTTTTAGAAATAAACCCTGTACCCATTCCTTGCCAAATTAATTCTTTACTCTCCATGTCAACTAGGTCAATAAACAAAGTGCCTTCAGTTTGAGTTGAAACAACAGGTTGATTATTCCAGCCCCAGCCCCATCCAGGACCAAAGCCTCCCCAAGGACCGAAGCCTCCCCAGCCCCAGCGACCCATTCCCCAGGCATTGTTGTAAACATCAACACGCTGTTGGGATTTGGTAAAAATACTCACAATGAAGTCTGGGTTTTCAGATTTTGTAAATCCTTTAGCAAGGAGTTCGGTTTCAATAGCTCTAAGTATTCTGCGTTTATCTAAATCACTTATTTCAGCTTTATCGATTCCACTTTTGAAAAAGGCAAAGGTTTTATAGGAATTAAAATCGGCTTCTTTATCATAATCTGCTGCAACTTTAACAGAAGAGCATGATACCATTAAAAAGCCAAATAGTACTATTAATGGTGTTATCAGTTTGTTTTTCATAGCAATGTTTTTTAAAAGTTATAACGAGTCCAGTAAGTCTTTATCTACTAAGTTTGGAAGTGTCACCTTTAAATTAGGTTCAGATTCCATCGCGCGTTTTATGGCAAAAACAGCACCTTCATTTCTTGCCCAGTTTCGTCTTGCAATTCCGTTATTTACATCCCAGAACAGCATCGATTTTAAACGTCTTTCCGCATCATTACTACCATCAAGAACCATACCAAAACCACCATTTATAACTTCGCCCCAACCAACGCCACCACCATTATGAACGCTAACCCAAGTTGCTCCTCTAAAACTATCTCCAATGACATTGTGAATGGCCATATCAGCTGTAAAGCGTGAGCCGTCATAAATATTACTGGTTTCACGATACGGAGAATCTGTACCTGAAACATCGTGATGATCACGTCCCAGGATGACTTGTCCTATAAGGCCATTTTTAATTGCAGTATTAAAGGCTTCAGCAATTTTCATTCGTCCTTCAGCATCCGCATACAATATTCTTGCCTGAGAACCTACAACCAGTTTGTTTTCCTGAGCACCTTTAATCCATTGAATGTTATCAGCCATTTGTTGTTGAATTTCCTCAGGTGAATTCTTCTTTATGGCTTCTAAAACGTTGCAGGCTATTTCATCTGTTTTGGCCAAATCCTCTGGTTTTCCTGAAGCGCAAACCCATCTGAAAGGTCCGAAACCATAATCAAAACACATTGGTCCCATGATGTCTTGAACATAACTTGGGTATTTAAAATCAATACCGTTTTCAGCCATAATATCAGCGCCAGCTCTGGAAGCTTCTAGTAAGAATGCATTTCCGTAGTCAAAGAAATAGGTGCCTTTTGCTGTGTGTTTATTAATTGCAGCTGCATGGCGACGTAAGGTTTCCTGAACTTTTTCTTTAAATAATTCGGGATTATCAGCCATCATCTGATTAGCGTCTTCGAAAGACAGATCTACTGGATAATACCCTCCAGCCCACGGATTATGAAGGGAAGTCTGATCACTTCCTAAGTCAATATGAATATTGGCTTCATCAAACTTTTCCCAGACATCCACAATGTTGCCTAAATAGGCTATTGAAATGGTTTCTTTTTCAGCCTTCGCTTTAAGAACTCGAGAAACCAAAGCCTCTAAATCGGTAATCTTTTCGTCTATCCAGCCTTGATCTAATCTCACCTGAGTGATTTTTGGGTTCACTTCGGCACACACAGTAATGCAACCAGCAATATTTCCTGCTTTTGGTTGTGCGCCAGACATACCACCCAATCCAGACGTTACAAAGAGGTTACCTTTTGGTTCTTTTTTAATTTTTCTGAATCCATTTAAAACTGTAATTGTAGTTCCGTGGACAATACCTTGCGGACCAATATACATATAACTTCCGGCAGTCATTTGTCCGTACTGTGTAACGCCTAAGGCATTAAACTTTTCCCAATCATCAGGCTTAGAATAGTTAGGAATCATCATCCCATTTGTCACAACAACCCTTGGAGCATCTTTATGGCTTGGGAATAATCCCATTGGATGGCCAGAATACATCACAAGTGTTTGCTCATCATTCATTTCTGACAGATACTTCATCGTTAAACGATATTGAGCCCAGTTTGAAAATACAGCTCCATTTCCGCCATAAGTGATTAACTCATGTGGATGTTGTGCAACATCATAATCAAGATTGTTTTGAATCATCAACATAATGGCTGCAGCTTGTTTTGATTGTGCAGGATACTCATCGATAGGTCTGGCGTACATTTTGTAATCCGGACGAAAGCGATACATATAAATTCTTCCGTAGGTATCTAATTCTTTTTTGAACTCTGTAATTAATTCGGCATGATGAGATGTGTCAAAATATCGTAAGGCATTTTTTAGTGCTAATTTTTTTTCTTCTGAAGACAGAATCTCTTTTCGTTTTGGTGCGTGATTTATTAAATTATCATAAGGTTTTGGTTTTGGTAAGGTGTTAGGAATTCCTTCTGTAATTTGTTCTTGGAAAGAGATACGTGTTGTTTGCATTACTTTTTTTTTTAAAGTGTTTTTATCGAAACCATAAGGGCAATGTCTACAACCGCTTTCGCAGCAATAGCCTCTTTTTAAGAGATACTGTTCAGTAAAACAACGGTAGCCTTCTGGTGTTATATAGTAATCACCTTCTTCTAAAGGAATGATTTTCTTCATATCTTACAAAGATAATGCAAATCGGATTGATTTTTGAATGCTTTAAACTATGATTTTGATTTCTAAATATTTGGTCCCTAAAGGGTATGCCGGAATTACAATTTTTCCATTTGTTTTTCTGAAACATGAATCCTGCAAAACCAATATTAATTTGGTTAATCATGAAAAAATCCATCTTAGACAACAATTAGAACTTCTGATTATTGTATTTTATTTTTGGTATGTCATGGAGTTTCTCATTTGGCTCTGCGTTTATAAAAAATGGAATGTAGCTTATCAAAGTATTTCATTTGAAAAAGAAGCTTATGCAAAAGAGAAAGACCTCAATTATTTAAAATCAAGGCCTTTCTGGAATTTTATAAATTATATTAAACTTTAATTTTTCAAAACTATTTTTTGAGCTTTAGACAGACCATTTGTTAAAGTAGCTTTCACTATATAAGTTCCTGCAGACAGGTTGTGGTTGTTTAAAACAAATTCAGATGTGTTGATTGAATTTTTATCAAATAATACTCTGCCCAGAAGATCATAAACTATAACTGAGCTTATAGGACTTCGGTCTGAATTGATTTTTATATAATCAGCTTTTGGTGCTATAATGCTTAAAGCACTCAACTCTAATTCACTTAAACTTAAAGCTTCATTAGTATATCGTAGTATAAATCTATTTTGATAATCTACAGCTCCAGTTTCGGTAAATGTGTATGGAGCAGCTCTTAAATCATGAATGATTCCGGTATTCATATCCTCTAAATAAATATGTTGTTCTTCATTTAAAAATAATCCATCAACATTACTAATTGCAATGGTATATTGACCTGCTTGAGGAATGACAGTGCCTAGTGGGACTTGATCGTTTTGGTTAAAAGGTAATGCTCGTCCCTGAATAATCATCCGTTGATCACCAATTTTAGAATACAAGCTTAAACTATTCACATCTCTGGTATATGCATCAAACAATCGGTCTTTTTCTTGAGTAGCTCCTTCAATATAACCCACTAAAATACTGGATGATGATCCGTTCTGGTCTATTAAATTTAGCCATATACGGTTTCGTTCTAGTGCATTAGAATCAGAATTATCACCAGAATTTCTATAGAAAGCAGTATTGCTATGGGTTCTATCGCGCATACTATTGTTAAAAGTAACACTACCACTTTCATTATCATTTAAAGCGAGTACAAAAAAGCCTTGTCCTGAGGCAATTTTCCCTGCAAATGATTCATCATCATAAGTGTTTGTCCCGGAGAAATTATAGGTTGTGTAATCAGCAACGTCATACGTAAGCGAATAATCATCATAAAATGAATCTCCATTAGCTCCAATTTGCGTTCCGTGTGTCCAGATATGTACAGCACCTTCAATAATAGAGTTACCAGGATGTGTTAAAAATGATTGTGCATCTAATGCTGAAGGATATGGATTTCCTAAAAGATTCCAGTTGTCATCAAAAGGAGTTACAATCAAATCATCTACTCCGTACGGATTATGGGTGTAATTGCTATAACCGAAGCTGTTATCTCCACTAAGTATTTGCTGAGTAATCACGCCATTGTTTGGAACACCATTAAATACAGCTGTAGCAATTGAGGCTCCTGTTGTGTGATTTGTTGGAGCTCTCACAATATAACCTTGTCCAAGAGTCATTGCGCCACTGCCATAAGGGTTCCAGTTTCCAAAACAAATTGGGATTCCTCCAGTAGGAAGTACACCAGGAGTGAAAGTTCCTGTAGGAATGGTAGGTATCCAATCATATATATAATTAGGTGTAAAACCTCCATAAACATTTGACACATCAAAACCTTGAACAGGACTCGACCAATACACGTAATCTGTGAGTCTGATGTTAGTATCTCTGTAAAGTGTTATGTTTCCTGAATTTGTAGCAGAAGGTGTAGGTGCTGTAGTACTATCATACACCTGTATTAAACTGGCATCATTTTGAACAATTAATTCACCTGTACCTTGAATGTCAATATAATCCTGAATAGTTAAGGAGGACGCATAACCGTTAGAATTTGTGTCAGACATCAACGTTAGTGTAGCTCCCGTTTCAATGACCATGTACAAGCCATCTCCATTTGCATCATCGTAAATGATAGGATCATTAGGAGTAACAGGTATAATGACACAATCTGACGATGTAGGCACTAAGTTATCAGACCAGTTAGTAGGTTCCATCCAATCGCTTGAAGTAGATCCATCCCAAACTTTACCACCAGAAACGATAATTGTAGTATCATCGCTTTCAACAAGTGTTGTGGCATTACATAGATTATATGTCACTTGAGCCGTATAGGTTGTTGTAGATGATGGTGAAACTGTTATTGAAGTTTGTCCGTCATAAGATGGGTCTAATACGCCATCAACTAACCATTGTAAATTTGCAATTGAGCTACCTCCAGAAGGAGTAAAACGCCACGCTTCATTGGTAGCTGTCCAGTTGTCATCTAAACCATTTCTGCAAGGTGCTACAACGGCTTGTGTGGCTCCAACATTTTGAATACCAACTATTGCATTTCCGCCATTCCAAGGTGCACCTCCATCAATCACTTTTTCTTTAATATAGACTTCAATAATATTGGTGTCTTCATAAAGCACCAGCATAGTAGTTGAGAGTCTTGAGTTGTCATAAAACATCGGAACATCATCCCAAATTACTACAAAAGCTTGGCAACCGTTGGATGCTGTACTTCCGTACCGAATGGTTCCTCCAACACCAGGATCGATGTCATGGTAAGAAGCATAAATAGTATTGTCAAATAAATCACCATTAGTACTAGGTAAATCATCATTAAAGGAATAACCGCAACCTGTATTTGCATATCCACTATTAAAAGTAACCATACTATTAGCACCAACAACAATTTGAGATACGGTATTGCCATAATAGCAAAAATCTATAGGTAGAGTGTACGCAATATCAGACCAGCGATCATCATTAGACAATGCAACTCCGAAGAAGGCAGCAGCATCAAAAGTGTTAAAAGTAGTTGTATCAAAAGGGATTAAATCTACATCATAATCAGATGTGTCACCTAAATCTAGAAAATCTGCGGTTAAGGTTTCTGAAGCAGCTCCTGAAGCACATGACCCTATGGTACTTGCATCTGGAGTAGCATCAACAAACGGACATGCAGATGTTGTTAAAGGCGGAGTCGTTATTGCACAAGGTTCAGTAATACAAATATCAAAACTTGTAGAAGCAGATCCTGAAAAATAAGTAAACACCTGAACATAATACGTAGCACCAACGGTTAATCCTGATACAGTACTAACATCTGCGTCAGAACATGAGATGTTATCACCTACGGCTACTGAACAATCAGGCGGAGTAAACGGTCCGTAAACGGCATGATACAAATCTGTAGTACTTCCAGAAACGTTTTGAATTCTTACTGTATGTGTGGTTGTAGTTGCCTGAAAGCTGTACCAGACATCATTGTCCGGAGTTCCAAAACACGCATCAATACCTGAATCTGAAGCCTGATCAACATAACCTGAGGTTGGATTACAAACAGCGTCTGGAGTTAAAGCGACAGCATTACATGGTTCATCGTTTGAAGGAGGTGGAGGAGGTGTGCCAATACAAATACCGAACGTAGAGGTTTGACCAGGTGTGCCTGTCCAGGTGTACACCTGAACAAAATAAGTTTGCCCGGCTGTCAATCCAGTTAATAGACTCGAGTTAGGATCAGAACAGCTAATATTATCTCCGACAGCTACCGAACAATCTGGCGCAATAAAGCCGCCGTAAACGGCGTGGTACATATCCGTAGTACTGCCAGCAACATTTATTAAATCAACACTATGGCTTGGTCCAGTAGCTACAAAACTAAACCATACATCATCATCTTCTGTCCCGAAACAAGCATCTATACCAGAGTTTGTTGCACTGGCGACAGTGCCAGATGTAGTACTGGTGCATGAAAAATCAGAATTCACGGTAAGACTTACAGCTCCACATGGATTATCATTTGCTGGAGGAGGAGGAGGTTCAGAAACACAAATATCAAAGGTTCCGTTATTATTATTGCCAAATTCCCATACGCGAATGTAAAGTGTTGAACCAGGTGTTAATCCAGTTCTTGTTATGGATGACATCAAACCGTTTGCACTGTCGTCGTCGTCACATTCAATTAACGAGAATACTGGTGCAGGGCAAACTCCAGTAACAGAATAAATAGCCATGCCACTGTCTGTGATGACACCTGTATTAGTATCTACAATTATGTTTCCACTGGCAGGAACTGTTGCTGTAAACCACACATCACCACCAGAATACGATGCACAACCTGGAGCAGGAATGCCAGTACTTGCAGTTGCATTGGCATTAGTATATGTTGAAAATGAACACGTCGCATTTACAGTTAAAGGGATTGCACTGCAAGGATCATCATTTGGAGGAGGAACAGGGCCAGAGCAAGATGTACAAGATATTTGTGTAGTACAACAATTGGTTGCTGTACCACATGCTGGATTTGTATTAAAATGTATAAAGTGATCTCCAGCAACAGTGGCTGTAAACGAAAAAGGTGCATTACCACTGCCTACTACAGGGCCATTTGATGTGCCTCTTCTAACTGTTATATAGCCACCACATGAATTCGTAATTTCATAAGTTTCACCAGCAACTACATTGTTAACTGTAGCATATTCAGTTTGATAATTGCAAGTACTCATCGTCACTGGAGTAGAATCTACAGGTGCATTTGCACCACCCCAAGAATCCGGATTGGTACATTGACCAAAAGAATTGGTATCAATAAAAAAAAGTAAAGGTATTAAAAGAAGTAATTTTTTAATCATACAAATTAGGTTTAATACATAACAGCATTAAGCTACTTAAAAGTAAAACTTAAAAAGGTCCTAATTATTTAGATAGAAATGGGATATTAACCAACAATGTAATTAAAATCTAATAAATTTAACAAAAAATTAGAGATTTTTTATGCTTTTTTGTTAAACTGTTTTCGTTTGGCGTTGAAAGACCTACTGTTGCTGATAACCATGACTTTAGAGTGGTATTATGCTTTAAGCATATTTAGATTTGTTAGCATAAAACTCCAATAATTTGAGGCTATTAATTTGTAAGAAAAATCAAATTAAATCACAAAAAAAGGTCTTGACTAATACAATCAAGACCTTTTTTTATTTATACTATGGTGTTAACTACGGTTTCAAAATTACTTTCTGAGTTTTTGAAAGTCCGTCACTCAAGGTTGCCTTGACAATATAAGTTCCGCTCGTGAGGTTATGGTTATTTATAATCACACTTAAAGCATCCAGATTGGTGTTTTCAAGTAATGTTCTGCCTAAAAGGTCATAGATTACAACGGTATCTATTTTGCTGTTAATTGAATTGATTTTTATGTACTCTCCTTTAGGAGCAATGATGCTTAAAGCGTTTAATTCATTGTCATTAATGCTCAATGCATCGTTTGTGTATCTCAATACGAATCGGTTCTCATAGCTTTCGTTGTCTTCAACAGTAAATACGTAAGGAGCAGACTTTAAGTTATGTATAACGTTAGTAAAAGTGTCTTCGATGTAAATGTTCTGATTATTCAAGAATAAGCCATCTACTTTACTGATCGCAATGGTATATTCGCCGGAAACAGGAATAACAGCTCCAAGCGGTACCAAATCATTTTCATTAAAAGGTAAAACTCTACCTTGAATGATCATACGCTCGTCGTTTATTTTAGAATAAAAACTCAAATCATTAGACTCCCTTGCAAAGGCATCATACAATCTGTCTTTGTCTTGTGTGGCACCTTCAATATAACCAACTAAGATGTTAGATGATACGCCATTTTCATTATCAATAAGATCTAGCCAGATGCGATGACGTTCAATAGCATTTGTGTCTTCTGAAGGCTCAGCATTTCTATAAAAATCAGTATTGCTTACAGCAGCACTTCGCATACTGTTGTTGAAGGTTACACTTCCTGATTCATTATCGTTTAGTGCCAGAACAAAGAAACTTTGTCCAGAAGCAATATCGCCACTAAACGTTTCATTTGGGTAGGATGATCCGGAAATATTGTAAGTGATGTAATCATTAGGATTATAACTTAACAGAAAATCATCATAAAACGAATCTCCGTTATTCCCAAATTGAGTGCCATGTGTCCAGATATGAACAGCACCTTCAATGATAGCATTAGCAGGATGCGTTAAAAACGCATCGGCATCAAGTGCAGAAGGATAAGGGTTTCCTATTAAATTCCAGTTATCATCTTTATCTGTAACGGTTATCATATCTGTTCCGTATGGACTATAAAGAAACGAGGCTCCTACAAAATCACCACTGCTAAGCGCTTGAGTAATAATACCATTATTTGGAACACCATCAAATGTTGCTGTAGCTTGAGAAACTGTAGCTGTATGATTTGTTGGACCTTGAACAATATAGCCTTTACCTAAAGACATGATTCCAGAACTTAAAGGGTTCCAGTTCCCAGTAATCACAGGAACGTTCCCTGGAGGTGGACCAACATAAGGTGTTGCCATAGTTGGAATCCATTCGTAAATACGATTGGTTGGTGTAAACCCACCATATACATCAGATACATCAAAACCTTGTACTGGACTCGACCAATACACATAATCTGTTTGTCTGATGTCCGTATTTCTGAAAAGTGTAATATCACCACTATTTGCCTGTGATGGTGTGTCGTCAACCTGTATTAAACTGGCACCATCTTGTATGGTGAATGTTCCGGTTCCTTGCACATCAACATAATCATGAAGCGTTAATGAACCTCCAAAATTATCTAAATCAACATCTGAAACAATCGTTACTGATGCTCCAGTTTTAACTGTTAAAGCGTATCCTTCAGCATTAATATTGTCATTAATGATTGGGTCATTTGCTGAAGCGTTAATACATAAACATTGATCGCTGTTTGGAAGTGTTCCTTCAGACCAATTTGCCGCATCATTCCAGTTAGTCGATGAAGAACCATTCCAGACCTTTCCAATAATGTAATCCGCTTGTTGTCTTACTCCTGGGTTTAATGGGCATTCTACCCAAAACGAATAAATACCTGGTGTGTTCGTGTCAGGCAATCCTGATCCAGCGACTCCTACAGGGTTAAAGCCGTCTCCAGAACCTATTGACGTTCCTCCAGCTGCTGTTGTAAACCAGTCAGGTTGAGGTGTTGCAACTGGAAAACTCACATTCCATGTGTAAGGACCTGTATGCGTATTTAATGCAGCGGTTCCCCAAAGTGTTGTAATCAGTGTGTAATTTACACCAGCGGTTAGTGTTGCTGTAAGTTGAGGTAATAGGCCTACTCCAGAATCATCATCAGAAACAATAAATGTCCCAGAACCACAAACTCCTGGTGTAAAACCAGTTTCAACTAAATATCCCATACCATCAAACCCTCCACTGGTCATTTCAAAGACATAATCACCAGTTACTGTTACTGTAAAATTAGTTTGAGTGTAGTTTGAGTTATAAGTTGAAAAACCACAAGTTGTATTTGTTCCTCCATTAGGTCTTAAAGCTACTGGATCTGTTGCTGCGTTTAAATTACCATTAATTGTATTACCTAAACTTGTTGTACCAGAAACAGCACCACAGGTTATACCAATGTCTGATGTTAGTTCTCTAGGGAACTCTCCAGGACAATTCATTCGGACACCATTAGTTCCGGCAGGAACAGGTGTTGTAATACAGATGTTAAATGTACCATTGTTGTCATTACTGTATTCCCATACTCTTATATATACAATTTCTCCAGGTGTTCTTCCAGTAACAGTAATTAAAGACATTAAACCTGTACTACCTGAAAAATCATCACAATCAATTAGAGTAAGCGCTCCACACGTCCCTGAATACACAGCCATCCCGCTGTCATTCATCACTCCTCCAGTTAAGGTTTCTACAGTGAATTCTCCTGTCGAATTAACTTCATAAGAAAACCATACATCACCTCCCAAATAGCTGGCACAACCAGGTGCAGGCAGTGCTCCAGAATCTGTTGCTGCTTCATTTGTGAATGTTTGAGGTAGGCAGTTAACATTCGAATAGAGTTCGATAGCATCAGAACAAAAATCATTTGATGGTGGTATGGCAGGAGCCGAAATTGTTAACGTAAATTCTTTCGGATTACCTCCAAATGTTGCGCCATCAATAACGATATAATAGTTGCCAACAGGCAGGTTTATGGTGGTAGTACCATTTCTGTTTCCAGTTGTATAAATACCGCCTAAACAGTCGCCAGGAACTAGAGGACACGCAGGATATACGGCCAGCGTTTTATAAGTACTTCCTGTAAGCGTATACGAAAAGGTATGGTCACCAGCAGTCGTCACATTAATGGAGTATACGCCGTCTTGAGCGCCTGCGGCAAAAGGAGCAGCGGCTGTACAAGCAGGAACGGCTGTGTAATCATTACCACTTGTTGTTTGTAATCCTGTATTAATCGTACCTCCAGGAATTAACGTTAATGGTGTAGCAGAAGCACAATCAACACCAGGCGCTTGACCCAAAGTGAGTTGTGTTGTAAATATTAATAAAAAACAGAATAGTAGCTTTTTAATCATAATCTTTTAAATTTAAGGCATAACAAAATTGACTATTATTATAAAGGCAATATTGTAGGATTTATAAGATTCAATCGTTACTATAGGTAAGTGGCGATCAAATTTACTCAAAAATAAATAAATTTAACAGAAATTTGTTGATTAATTAACATATTTGATAAAGTGTTTGTTTTTATGGATAAAAACCTAGTTTTAATTGATAATCATGTTTTTATAAAGCCTGAATATCTCAATCATCCGTATGTTTCTGGTAATAAACTAAGGAAGCTTAAGTATAATTTAATGGAAGCCAAAAAAAGGAATAAAGCAGTGCTTTTGACCTTTGGAGGTGCCTTTTCAAATCATATAGCAGCTGTGGCGTATGCAGGGCAGGAACATGGGTTTCAAACCATAGGAATTATAAGAGGTGAAGAACTCAACGAACAAAACAGTTTAAATGCTACGCTATCGTTTGCAAAATCTTGTGGGATGCAATTTAAGTTTGTGTCCAGAGATGTCTATAGAAACAAAACTTCTGAAAGCTTTATAGAGCAGTTGCAAAGAGCGTTTGGTGACTTTTATCTTATTCCGGAAGGAGGTACCAATGCGTTAGCCGTTAAAGGTTGCGAAGACATTCTAACCGAAGCCGATTTAAAATTCGATTATGTATGTTGTCCGGTTGGAACCGGAGGAACGATTTCAGGTTTGATAAATTCCAGTCATTCTACTCAAAAAATTATAGGTTTTCCTGCGTTAAAAGGTGATTTTTTACGAGAAGAAATCACTAAATTTGCATCAGCATCCAATTGGGAGCTTATAACAAATTATCACTTTGGTGGTTATGCTAAGATCAATGAGGATTTGATTCAATTCATCAATCAGTTTAAGAGATGTTATAATGTGCCTTTAGATCCAATTTATACAGGTAAAATGATGTATGGTATTTATGACTTAATCTCTAAGGGTTATTTTAAAGAAGGTTCTAAGATTTTAGCCATTCATACTGGAGGTTTGCAAGGTATAGAAGGAATGAATAAAAAACTTCAACAACAAAATAAGCCCTTAATCGTTTAAGAATTTATGAAGAGAATTAGTATTGTATTTTTGATATCACTTTTAGTCTTAAGTTGTGGTTCAAAACGTAAAATAGTTACAAAGAAGAAGCGTAATCCACCTAAGACAGAACAGGTCGTAATAAAAACTGAAACCGAAAAGCCAACACCTGCAGAAACGCCTTCTAAACCCATAACCTATGCTAATGCAACTGAAGCATATATTGCTAATTTTAGTGCTATTGCTCAAGAAGAAATGCGAAAGTATAAAATTCCTGCAAGTATAACCTTG
The DNA here is from genome assembly GCA_018222875.1 of Algicola sp. Classification (GTDB taxonomy): domain Bacteria; phylum Bacteroidota; class Bacteroidia; order Flavobacteriales; family Flavobacteriaceae; genus Psychroserpens. The sequence continues at coordinate 16,935 of JAAEZL010000021.1, read as the reverse complement.
GCTCAGGGGATTCTAGAATCGGGTTCTGGTAAAGGCCGACTCGCATTAGAAGCTAATAATCATTTCGGCATAAAATGTCATGGATGGACAGGTCAAAAAATTTATCATGATGATGATGCTTCTCAAGAATGTTTCAGAAAATACAATCATGCTGAGTCTTCATTTGAAGACCACTCTGCTTTTTTAACGGGTCGCAGTCGGTATTCAAAATTATTTCAATTGAGAGAAGACGATTATAAAGGCTGGGCAAAAGAGTTAAGAGCTGCTGGTTATGCTACAGACAGAAAATATCCGGATAAATTAATTAGTCTCATCGAACGTTATCAGCTCTACAAATTTGATGAAGAAGTTTTGGGAGGGAAATACGTGATTCGTTCAAATGAAAACACTAACCGAATCCATCATACTGTGGTTAAAGGCGACACGTTATATTCGTTATCCAAAACCTATAATACTACAGTTGAAGACCTTAAAGCACGAAACAATCTTAGTACTAATGAATTGTCAATTGGACAGATTTTGATTATAAAATAAATACTATGTTATACAAAAGAAGTAGTGCACTTTTTAAAAATGCAGAGCAGGTAATTCCTGGAGGTGTTAATTCTCCTGTTAGAGCTTTTAAAGCTGTTGGAGGAACGCCAATTTTCGCAAAATCTGCAAAAGGTGCTTACGTTTATGACGAAGACAACAATCGTTATATCGATTATATTAATTCCTGGGGACCAATGCTTTTAGGTCACGCTTTTGAGCCTGTAGTAAATGCTGTAATTGAAAAAACAAAACAGGGAACTTCCTTTGGGATGCCAACAGAAATTGAAACAAAAATTGCTGAACTGGCAGTTTCAATGGTTCCAAATATTGATAAAATACGATTTGTGAATTCTGGTACTGAAGCTTGTATGA
>JAAEZL010000021.1:0-16019 GCA_018222875.1 Algicola sp. | reverse complement strand
TGCAGTGCGTTTGGCAAGAGTGTTTACTAAATAGGATAAAATAATAAAATTTGCAGGCTGCTATCATGGTCATAGCGATGCTTTTTTAATTCAGGCTGGAAGTGGAGCTGTCACTTTTGGAAGTCCAAACAGCCCAGGAGTGACCAAAGGTACAGCTAAAGACACATTACTGGCAAGGTATAATGATATCGAAAATGTAAAGGCACTTATTGAAGCAAATTCAAATGAAATAGCCTGTATAATTCTTGAACCCGTTGCCGGAAATATGGGATGCATTCCTCCAGCGACTGATTTCTTACAGGAATTGAGACGTCTGTGTGATGCACATAATATTTTGCTGGTTTTTGATGAAGTCATGACAGGTTTTAGGTTGGCTAAAGGTGGCTGTCAGCAATTATTTAATGTTAATGCCGATATCGTTTGCTTCGGAAAAGTGATAGGTGGTGGACTTCCGGTTGGTGCTTTCGCAGCCCGAAATGAGATTATGAATCATTTAGCGCCTTTGGGCAGTGTGTATCAGGCCGGAACCTTGAGCGGGAATCCGTTAGCTATGGCTGCTGGATTTGCAATGCTGAATGCGATACATAATGATAGTGAATTGTTTCAGCGTTTAGAAGAAAAGACAGCGTATTTACATAAAGGTTGTGCAGAAGCATTACAGTCTTCAGGAATTGTACACACCATCAATAGGGTTGGATCTATGATATCCATTCATTTTTCTGAAGATGAGGTCATTGATTTTGAAAGTGCTGCTAAAGGCAATAATGAGACGTTTAAAGCCTTTTTTCATGGCATGTTAAATGAAGGTATTTATATTGCGCCAAGTGCTTTTGAAACCTGGTTTATTACGGATGCCTTAACCTATAAGGATTTAGATGACACCATTACAGCTGTCAAAAAAGTTGCAAAAACATTATAAAAAAAGCCTGCTTTATAAAGCAGGCTTTTTTATGATATAAACTTATAAATCACTATTCTGTTCTGTAAGTGGCAAGATATTTATCGAATTGCTCTTCGTTAAAAATGTCTTTTAGTTTTTCATCTAAAATAGCATTGAGCTTTTTTATTTGCTTCTGATTGCCATCGATATCATCGCTAAGTTTCACATAATTGGTTTGAAATTCTTTGTAAGCCTGATACACTTCTTCTAATTGATTGTTATCAATTTTTATGACTTTTCGAATTTCCTTTGCTTTTTCTGATGCAAACCCATTAATTTCTTTAATGTTTTGGGCATCTAGTCCTTGAGTGCTACATACTAATGCAAAGGCAAAAAAGCAAAGTGTTATTAATTTTTTCATTGTTGTGAATTTTATAAAGACATTTAAAAGACTAAATTAATGATTTTTATTTTAAAATGACAAAAAAGCACCGATTAAAAAACCAGTGCTTAATTACTAATCAATCAACTTTATATTAGTCTCTCTTTTCAGACCGTTTGCCTTTACCTTCTTTACGAGATCCTTTTTTTCTTTTAGAAAGTGAAGCCTCCCATTTGGTATATTGTTCTGCATTTAAGATGCTTTTCATGCTTTTCTTCATTTCTATTTGTCTGTCAAGTCGTTCGTTAACCATGGCATAACGTTCTTCTTTTGTAGGCTTTTTAGAATCCTCATTTGCTTTATTTTCTTCTCGTTCAGCTCTTTTCGATTCCATGAATTTTGCTTCTTCAAGCATTAAGGTCTTTACAGCAGCTTGCTGAGATTCATTTAGGTCTAATTGTAAGGTTAGCTTTTTAGTTCTCAATGTTGCTACTTCTTCAGCAGATAAATCCTTTAAACTATCTTTTCTGTTTTTTCTGTCTTGAGCTGTTGCATTTAGGGTTAATAAGGCAATAGCTATCAGCAATAATTTTTTCATAATTTTTAAATATTTGTTTTTAATTGTATTGCTAAGACCTTATAAAAGTTTAAAAGTTTAAAAGTTTAATGCGTTTTTAATTTTAGTGTTTATTTAACTTTTTTGGCAATTTCAACTAACTGTAATGTTGTGTCGTAAAGTGGTTTGTTTTCCATTTTGCTTTTTAGCCAGGCGTAAAAACTCATGACAAAGATATCTTCCTGTTCTGCTTCAACCCAGTTAAAGGAGGATTCAACTTTATTTTTAAATGCAGCTGAAGTTACAGATTCAGGATGTTTATAATAATAGGTGACCAGTTTCAGATAGGTCAATACACGTTCTTGATGTATTAGTTTTAAGTAGGAATTGTAATGACGTTTAAAGCTCAGTAATCTCGATTCTACCAAATCAATATGTCCTAATTCGATGTAGAGAATGATTTCCATTAAACTCTTTTTAATAACCCATTCTCTTCCCGCTTTTTCAGTGTAGTATTGGTCGGTATGGTAAAATTTTGAAAAGATTTGAGAGGCTTCTTTAAATCTTGAGCTTTGCATGTAAAACATCACCAGACTTAACTGAATGTCCAGAGCAGATTCCAGATCAACATGTTTGGTTTGTTTGAAATTTTCCAAACATGCAATGGCTTCATCTTGTTGTCCGGAATAGTTAAGGTTTAAAGCTAGTAGGAGTTGGTGTTTGCCTTCAAAGGTTTTGAAATATTTTCTACGTTGCCTTTCCATCAGGTCTTTCATTTGATTTAAATAATTGAAAGCGTCGTCAAACTTCTTATTCCTGAAAAGTGTATTGGCAATCATATACACAATCTGAATGTGATAATACAGTTGCTTGTCTTTTAATTTATGAGATTGAATTTTTGAATAGCTGTCAAGCAGGAATGGTTCTGTCTTCAGATAGTCATTAGTGACGAAGGCCGAAATACTCACGATTTTCATGAGCTGATAAAACGATTTAAACGACATGGAGTCGTTAATACTAATGTTGTGTTCGGTCAAGGTGTTATTTAAAATGGTTTGAAAATCTAACACTTCGCCTTTATAGGTCATGTGGTTTAAGGTTTGTCTTATTTTAGCATACACCATATTGAGTTCTTCTTCCAGAAATTGATTTTTTTGATTGGCTTTAAAACTCGAAATTAAGGTCTTGATATCTACTGAAGGATTTAAATAGGCATACTGGATTTTAGTGTGATAGATTTCGTTTAATATAGGGAATAGCGAATGTTCCTGAGCTAAAACTTCAGCTTTATCTAAAATATCGTACGCAATTTTAAACTGTTTATTGATTAAGAATGTTCTGGAAGCCAGAATGTATTTAATAATCTGCATGTCAATAGAATTCTCTTCTTCGAGATTTGTATTGGCTATAAAATCTATAAGTGACTGGTATAAGCGTTTCCGGAGTGCGTGATAGGCTACCTTGTTATCATTTTTATAGATGGCTGTGCATAGTTCTTTAGAACTTAAATCCTCGTTAGCCAGCAATTTGAAGAGCTGAATGTTTTTAGTGTCGTTACGCTTGTTCTTTTTTTCAAGATACTTGATGAATTGTTGTTGTTCATCTGCTGAAAAGGTAGAAGCTATAGCATTTAAGTCTGTCATTAAATCGTCAGTATATAAAATATGTATACAGCAAAAATAATACTTTAGAATGATATTTAGATTATTAATTCGTCAGTTTTTTACAAAAGCTGTGTTTTTCAAATGCACGTATCGTTGCACATTTGTATCCTAATGAACAAAACAAAATATTATGAAAACAGTTTTTAAAACCACAATTTTGATTGCTTTTCTGAGTGTTATGATCATCTATTCTAAATCCATTCAAACCAATCTTATTGAATACTATAACAATGGTATTTCTTTTTTATCAAGTCATACCATTGCTGAAGCAAATATTGCAGGTTTTTAATATGAAGTTGAAGCAAGTAAATACAGCTTTTATAATAACGACAGGCGTTTCTGTAGTCGTGTTTATATACCTCGTGTTTTTAGGGTATGACGAAATAAAAACCTTAAAGGATGTGGTTAAAATTATGGCATCCATACTGTTTCCAATACCCATGTTATTTTTTGTTCGCTTTCTTTTAATAGAGCATTTTTTGCCTCAAAACACTGACGAATACAAACAGAGAAATCAAAAACCAGCGATTCTATTACTTGTTATAACCATGATTATTAGTCTTGGAAGCATGCAACTCATCGAATGGTTCACGCAACAAAAACTAGAAGATCACCTCATTTTTGCACACCTTATTAATTCAACAACAATTAGCAGTCATGTGTTGAATTACATCTTGTATAACAATTTAAAAGCCAATGGTATTTTAAGTGGTGTGTTACTTTCGCTGGCCATACATGTTTTTTTATAACTGCAACAAATTCAAATTACAAATTAGTCAAATCATCAAAAATTTAAAATTATGAATCCAAGTATTGATAGTCCAAAACCCAAATCAAATTCTAACAAAAGAGAATTGTTATTTACATTTCAATCCATTATTGTAACCGGCTTGCTTGCCTTTACAGCTGTAGCGTTCTTTTTTTACTTTGACTTAACCATCGTCAAGGGAATTAAAGTCGTTTTTGCTCCGTTTTTGTCAGTTGTGCCATTATTGTTTATTCTTTCTATTCTGAGAGATTTGAGACAAGGCTTTAAGGAAGGCAACTATACAAAAGCCGAAATCATAAAGTTTTGTCTTATAACTGCAGGTATTACACTTGCATTTACAGGAATCACTTTTTTACTTTCGAAAATTGAAGCATTAGAAATTTTACTGGCTGCGATTATGGCTATTCTGAGTGCTGTTTTTTTCTTGAGGAGTAAAATTAAAGACATTTTAGGAATGAGTATCATCACAGGAATTGCCGAAGGGATTATTGTTTATATGATTTTTTTGTTTTGATGATGGTTAGCAAATTTTTAGGCTAACACCAAACCTCGTGGCTTTTGCTGCGAGGTTTTAAAAACATAGACCATGAAATCAAAACTCACTCGATATTTAATAGAATTCTCAAACTTTAGTTTGACTCGACCTGTTTCTGATAAAGTAAGACTGTTAGAAATAATTGCTGTGGCTTTAACTGGTATTGGCAAATTTGTATTTATGGACCATTTAAACTGGCGATTGCCATTTGTGATTTTTGCTATACTGGCTTGGTCAGTGTACATTTATTATCGCTATAAAAAAGACGAATTCGTTTTAAAAGATTGGGGTTTTCGATTAGATAATTTTAAAAGTGTTTTTAAATTAATGCTGCCTTTTGCCGTTATTTCGGTACTGTCATTTATAGGTATTGGTTACTTACAGAACACGTTAAATCTGAATTGGCACATTATACCATTATTAATCACCTATCCCATTTGGGGAACCATTCAGCAGTTTTTAACTATAGGTCTTATTGCCGGCAATCTAAGCACTTTCAAATCTGTTAAACTACATAAAATAACAGTAATTGTTTTAACAGCTGTATTGTTTTCATTAGTGCATTATCCATCACATTGGTTAATGATGGGCACATTTGTTTTGGCTTTATATTATACCTATGTTTATTTTAGGATAAAAAATTTATATGTTTTAGGCGTATTACACGGATGGTTAGGAGCTTTATTTTATTACACAGTAGTTAATCAGGATCCCTTTGCAGAGGTGTTTCTGAACTATTTTAATTGATCAGAAGAAAATTCAGTTTTAAAAAATAGACATTACTATCTCAGGAAACATTTTAAATTAATTAACTTTGGGAAACTAAATTAACGCATTAACATTTTATGAAAAAAATAATAGCCTTGCTATCCGTTTTAGTGATAGTCACCTCGTGTAAAGAAGAGAAAAAAGAAGACCTTGTTACCGAAGAAAAAGAAATGACTGATATGGAAAAAAATCTCAGTAAATACGTCAGCTTTAAGCTCACTGCAGATGTAAGTGAATTATCAGAAAATGAACGCCAAATGATTCCGTTGCTTATTCAGGCTGCCGATAAAATGAACGAATTGTTCTGGTATGAAGCTTATGGAAACAAAGATTCTTTGTTAAATTCTATCTCTGATGAAGATACCAAAACATATATCAAAATCAATTATGGACCTTGGGATCGACTTGATGGTAACAAACCGTTTGTTGAAGGTGTAGGCGAAAAACCAGCTGGAGCAAATTTCTATCCTAAGGATATGACTAAAGAGGAATTTGAAGCTGCTGACATTGAAAACAAGTCAAGCATTTACAATTTTGTACGTCGTGACGAGAATGGAAAGTTGTATTCTATTCCATATCACAAACAATTTGAAGCTGAAGTAAAAGAGGTTTCAAAGTTGCTGAAAGACGCTTCAGAATTAGCTGAAGACGAAGGACTGAAAACATACCTTGAGTTACGTTCTCAAGCCTTACTTGATGATAACTATCAACCTAGTGATTTGGCCTGGATGGATATGAAAACGAATACCTTAGATATTGTCATTGGTCCTATTGAAACTTATGAAGATCAATTGTTTGGAAATAAAGCAGCTCACGAAGGGTATGTTTTAATTAAGGATCAGGAATGGAGTAAGCGTCTAGCGAAGTTTAGCGCTTATTTACCAGAACTTCAGGTTGGTTTGCCTGTTGATGATAAATACAAACAGGAACAACCAGGAACAGATAGTGATTTAAATGCTTATGATGTGGTGTATTATGCAGGTGATTGCAATGCTGGAAGTAAAACCATTGCCATCAACCTTCCAAATGATGAAGAAGTGCAATTGCAAAAAGGGACGCGTCGTTTACAGTTAAAGAATGCTATGCGTGCTAAATTTGATAAAATTTTATTGCCAATTTCTGAAGTTTTAATCGATGAGAGCCAGCGTCAGCATATCACATTTGATGCATTTTTTGCTAATACCATGTTTCATGAAGTAGCGCATGGCTTAGGAATTAAAAACACCATTGATGGTAAAGGAACTGTAAGAACAGCTTTAAAAGAACATGCCAGTGCTTTAGAAGAAGGTAAAGCAGATATTTTAGGATTATACATGATTCAGCAATTACATGCTAAAGGAGAACTGGAAGAAGATCTTAAAGACAACATGGTGACCTTTATGGCTGGTATTTTTCGTTCGGTTCGATTTGGAGCCTCTTCAGCACATGGAAAAGCGAATATGATTCGTTTTAATTTCTTTAAAGAAAAAGGTGCGTTTTCTCGTAATGAAGATGGAACTTACAAAGTGAACTTTGATAAAATGGAAGCAGCTATGAAAGATTTATCAAACCTTATTTTAACACTTCAAGGTGATGGGGATTATGATGGCGTAGCTAAACTGGTTGATGAAAAAGGAATTATTTCTCCGGAACTTCAGGCAGATTTAGACCGATTGACAAATGCTAATATTCCTGTGGATGTTATTTTTGAACAAGGAACAGAAGTTTTAGGCTTATAACAAATAGCCATAAATAAAAAACCTTTCAACTTTAAGAGCTAAAGTTGAAAGGTTTTTTTATGAATTTACGTTAGGTTTATCCTAAAATGCGCTTGACTAATTTTTGTTTAGAAACTTCGTCATCACCACATAACCATTGTATGACATTATCTTCCCAAATAGCATCACGTTGTGGTTCGTCAATAATTTTTCTGTCAACCGCTAGGTCGAGTATTTTTCCAGGATATGAACTTTGCTTCTCACTTTCCATTTCACCTAAAGGATAAGGATCATCAAGTCCCATAAGAACCTGCTTATAGCCTTGGTTTTTGATTAGTAATTGTAAGCCTCCAGTATCATGAACTAGCGTGTCAAAGAAAATATTTTTATGACCAACCGCTTTTCTGGGATGACTTTTACCTTCAAATAAATCGGGTCTTCCATCAAAACCTTGAATCCGTCGTCCTAAATTTATTTGTGCTAATTGTCCACCATGAGCAAAACAAGTTCGCATATTAGGAAATTTATCTTGATAGCCATTTAAGGTTAAAAAGTGATAGGCATCAGCACATTGTGCTAACATCCATATCAAGTGAAAACGCCATGATGTGTTTTCCAGTTTAATAAATTTTTCACCATCATAAGGGTGAATTTCTACGGCTAAATTATACTTGTCTGCTAGCTCAAAAATAGGCTCGTTTTCTTCATCAAAAATACAACGCCAGGTTCCAATAGTATCCATGTAATGCGTTGGTAAGCATAATAACTGCATGCCTAACTCTTCAACGCAACGCTCAATTTCCCAGCATGCACCACGAACAAAACCAGGATGTACAACAAAACCACAAGTGAATTTACTTGGGTTTTCACGTTGAATCTTAGCATTAAAATCGTTTTGAAACCGCAAGGCCTGTTTCATTTCTTCAACGCGTAATCCGTTTCCGTATAATTGAGATAAGTTCAATACAACCGCGTGATCTATTTTAAAACGCTCCATCCATGCCAATTTTTCATTTAAAAAGAAACTCGAATCGGTTATTGGGCGATTCCAGTCTTTCTGAAGCATAAATTTTCGATCTTTATCTACCCAGAAAATACCTTTATCTTTCATAAACTGAGGTATTTCTTCCGGATAAGGAAGTAAATGCGAGTGACCGTTTATTCTTAGTTTACGTTTTTCCATAGTTATCATCCCAAACGTATTTAGGATTGGATTAAGTTTAGTTTTCTAATTGAACTTTCTTTGGTGGCTGCATTACCTCTCCGCAGTTTGGGCAACGACGTTTGTCTTTGTCGCCATAATATTTATCGAAAATCTTAGGCATATCCGTTTCAATATTATCTAAAGTAAAGTCCTCTTCGTATAATTTGGTCGTGCAGTTTTCACAAAACCACAACAACGCGTCCTGAACACCTTCCTCTCTTGGATATTCAATAACCAAACCGACAGTATTGGCACCTCGTTGTGGTGAATGTGGAACTTTTGGCGGTAACAAAAAGATGTCACCTTCTTTAATGTGAATGTCTTTTGGAGTGCCTTCATCTATGACTTTCAAAATCATATCGCCTTCTACCTGATAGAAAAATTCAGGTGTTTCATTATAGTGATAATCTTTTCTACTGTTTGGTCCGCCAACAACCATCACTATAAAATCACCATCTTTCCATACGACTTTATTGCCAACAGGTGGCTTTAAAAGATGTCGGTTCTCTTCAATCCAGGCTTTAAAATTTATGGGTGGAAATAATGTACTCATCGTCTTTTGTTTTGGGCGTTACGCTCTTTCGCTTTAGCTTCAGAGCGTCAGGCTTTTCACTGTATCTTTTTATTTGACGACTTCTCGACTGCGCTCGAAGAGACAAATAAAAAGGATGCCGTTTCAATCCTTAACGCATAATTTCGTTTTTAAAATTAAGTATAAAACTCCAAAACAAAAAGTCTTTGTTCCTGTTACTTTTATCTTTATTCTAACTTCTATAAACTTTTTGTTCTGCCGCCATCAACCGGAAGGTTTATTCCGTTAATATAAGCAGCACGTTCACTGGCTAAAAACGTTATAGCATCAGCCAGTTCTTCAGGTTTTGCAAAGCGTTTTGCTGGTACAGCGCTTTTCATGGCATTGGCAGCTTCATCTTCAGTTTTTCCAGTCTTAGCTGATTTGTTTTTTATAATTTCAGTTAAACGTTCTGTACCTGTAGCACCAGGAAGTACGTTATTTACTGTAATTCCAAATTGGCCTAACTCGTTGGCCAAGGTTTTACTCCAGTTTGCCACAGCACCTCGAATGGTATTGCTTACACCTAAACCATCAAGTGGTTGTTTTACAGAGGTTGAAATCACATTAATAATACGACCATAACCTTGGTTTTTCATAAAAGGAACGACCGCTTGTGCCAGTACATGATTGCATTTTAAATGTTGCGTGAAGGCGCTTTCAAATTCTTCAACTTCAGCAGAAAATACAGGTCCGCTTTTTGGACCACCTGTATTATTTACCAGAATGTGAAATCCATGATTAGCATTAATGTAAGCTTCTACCTTTTCTTTAAGCGCTTTCGGATTCGAGAAATCGGCAACAATGTAATCGTGGTTCCTGTGCTGAGGTAACTCCTTTAAAGTGGCTTTGAGTTTGTCTTCGTTCCTGGCAATTAAAGTGACTATCGTGCCTTCTTCAGCTAATGCTAAAGCTGTTGCTTTTCCTATTCCTGCTGTGCTTCCACAGACTAAGGCGTATTTGTTGTTGAGTTCTAGATTCATTTTTTTAAATTCTATTGAAACCTCTCGACTGCGCTCGAGGTGACATTCCATTAATATTTTATACACACATTCTTAGCTTCCGTAAAAAAGCGCAAGGCTTCAAAACCGCCTTCACGACCAACACCTGACGCTTTTACACCACCAAATGGTGTTCGTAAATCACGTAGCATCCAGGTATTCACCCATACAATTCCAGCGTGCAGTGCATTACTCATACGCATGGTGCGTTTTAAATCGTTTGTCCAAAGTGTGGCTGACAATCCGTATTTGACCTTATTTGCCATCGCTAGCACATCATCTTCAGAATCAAAAGGCATGATGGTAACTACTGGTCCGAAAATTTCTTCCTGATTCACGCGACACTCGTCAGTTGAGACTTCAATAACTGTTGGTTCCAGATAATACCCGTTTTCGTATCCTTTTACAGTGACTTCGTTTCCGCCACATAAAATCGTTCCGTTTTCATCTTTTGCAATTTGAATGTAGTCTTTTACTTTTTTAAGGTGAGGTTTTGATACCAAAGCACCAATGTTGGTGTCAGCTTCCGATGGATGACCAACTTTAAGCTGTTTTACTTTTTTTACAAAATCGGTTTTAAACTTCTCGTAAATAGAAGCTTCAACAAAAATACGACTTCCGCAAAGGCAAATCTGACCTTGATTAGCAAAAGACGAGCGTACGGTCGTGTTCAACATGTCATCATAATCGCAATCTGCAAAAATGATATTCGGGTTTTTTCCACCTAATTCAAGTGATAATTTTTTAAACATTGGCGCTGCGACTTTCGCAATATGAGCTCCGGTTGCAGTTCCGCCTGTGAAACTAATGGCTTTTATATCTGGATGTTCAATAATCGCTTGTCCAGTTGAACCACCAAGACCATGAACAATATTTAAAACACCTTTTGGAAGACCAGCTTCGTTACAAATTTCACCCAGTAAGAAAGCAGTTATCGGTGTAACTTCACTAGGTTTTGCAACAACGCAGTTTCCAGCTGCCAGAGCAGGAGCGATTTTCCATGTAAATAAATAGAGTGGAAGGTTCCAGGGTGAAATACAACCCACAACGCCTATAGGTTGGCGTAAGGTGTAATTTATGGCTTGTTGCCCGACACTTTCGTGACTTTCGCTTGCAAATTGCGTGATGGCATTTCCGAAGAACCTAAAATTACTTGCAGCTCTTGGAATGTCAACAGCTTTAGCCAGTGACACAGGTTTTCCGTTATCTTTAGATTCTGCTTCAGCAAAACGATCTAAGTTAGCTTCCAGTAATTCAGAAATTTTTATCAGGATGCGACTGCGTTCTTCTAAAGTCGTTTGTGACCAAGTTGGAAATGCAGATTTTGCTGCGCTGTAAGCAGTTTCAATGTCCTCTTTTGACGAGTTAGGTATTTGTCCGTAGATCTCACCATTCGACGGATTATAATTATCTATCCATTCGTTTTGAATCGGATCATGAAAGTTGCCGTTGATGTAATTTTGAATGTTCATTTTAGAACTTTTGTTTCGAGCTTACAAGTTAAATTTTATTTGGCTGAAATTCTAGTTCTTTTTTATTTTACTTAAGAATTTAATGATTATTTTAATTCATTTTCAATACTAATAATCAGTTGATCAATATCTTTTGACAACTCGTTGTAGGCTATTTTTTGCCCTTCAAATAATTGTATTTTCACACGTAATGAATTGATGATAAATTGATCGTTTTTATACGAATCAATTGATTTACTTGGAACAGAAAATTTTGAAGTCTTAAAGTGTGTGAAATCTGTACCTTCATTTTCATCTGTAATATTTGGGACGTGATCAAAATTTAGAAGGTAAGGAGCAAAGGTGTTTCTTGTGTAATCTTTTATCGAACTATCCCAAGCAGTATAGGTGTTGTTATTGTAGTAAGCGAAGAGTGTTTCTAGTAATTCTTGATTGGTGATGAGTTCAATTTTTCCAGAAGAAATGAGACTCTCAAAAGTTCCTCTTGTTGGATTGAAACTATTGGTAGTATATATAAACTGGAAACGATCTATAAATTCCTCGAAAGATAATTCTTCATCATTTGAAAGCACTTTAACACATGTTATCAGGTTTTCGATAATAGTACTATCTGTGCTAATTGCCTTTTCAAGTTGGGATTTATCGGCTTTTAAATTGTCTTTTAATTTTGATAATTGAAAACTGGCTTCCTTCTCATTTTTATAATTTTCATTAGCATTATTAATTTGCAAAGCAATGAGAATCCCAATGACGACAAGAATGATTTCACCAATGGCATATTTAAAATACTTGGTTGTTTTACCTTCGGAAATTAATGATTTTCGAAAATGGCGGAAGAATTTAATCACATTTTTAAATTAAAAAGTGATTAAGAGATGGTTGGTTTGGGTTTGGTAAGCTAAAAAATAAGTAATTCTTTTTTGTTTGAGATGTCTCGACTGCGCTCGACATGACAATAGGGTTCTTTATTTTGGTTTGTAAGCTATGACTTTAATTTCTACTACCAAATCCGGATGTGGCAATTGGTGAACAGCAACCGTCGTCCTTGTTGGTCCAGTTGCTTTATCAAAGAATTCGCCATAGGCTTTATTGTAATCTGCAAAGTCATTCATATTAACTAAAAATGAGGTAACATCAACAACATCTTTTAGATTTGCGCCTACTTTGTTCAGGTTTTTATCTATGTTTTTCAAGACTTCCTGGGTTTGTGTGTATGCATTTAAACGTTTGGTTCCCATCTCATCAATGAAATCAACTCCAGCAATGGAATTGTCAGCACGTCTTGAACTGGTTCCTGAGACGAAAATAAAATCGCCGACTTGTTTCACATGTGGATAGGCACCTCTTGGTGTTACTATGTTTTCTTTCATAATTTTATTTTTTGTCATTCTGCGCTACAACGCAGAATCTATTTTTTTGGATTCCGCATCAAGTGCGGAATGACAGTAGCATCATGCTTTGTGCTAACGTAATCCTGCAATTCTATCATCTTCTAAAATGGCTTCAGTTGCTATTTTTACTTTATCTAAAACAGGTTTTAGTTCTGATTTGTTTGTCATATCGATTGTTGTCGAGATATCTCCATCTGCTAGCATATTTAAAATGGCTTTATCTTGTGCTCGTCCTCTTAGCATCGCTTCTCTATAGCCAATATGTTCATTAAATGTTACTAAACTATACTTTGAAGAGTATTCTTCAGGAAACTCTCTTTCTAAAGCCATTTCAATTTTTCGCTTTTCCTGAAATATAGCCTGACCGACATGATCTTTCATTTCATGAAAATTATCAATAGCTAAATCTGCAATAGCATCTGTATCTTTCTTTCTGGTTTTTTCATATTCAGAAAAAATGGTTTCCCAGTTACCTTCATGTTGATCTAAAACCGTATCAAATTCGACAACGTCTTCAAAAGAGGCATTCATTCCTTGTCCGTAAAAAGGCACAATAGCATGCGCAGAATCTCCCATTAATAATGTATTTCCTTTATAATGCCAAGGTGAACATTTTACAGTTCCTAGAGGCGCTGTTGGGTTATCAAAGAAATCTTCAACCAGATTCGGCATTAATTCTAAAGCATCAGGAAATTCCTTCTGGAAGAATTCTGTAACCATTTCAGGAGTGGTTAAATTATTAAAATTGTATTCACCTTCATCATAACTCAAGAATAAAGTTACGGTGAAACTTCCGTCTAAATTTGGTAAAGCGATGACCATAAAATCACCTCTTGGCCAGATGTGCAAAGCGTTTTTAAAGGTTTTGTAATCTCCAGTTTCAGTAGGAAGAATTGATAATTCCTTATAACCATGCGTTAAATACTCCTGAGAAAAACTAAATAGAAATTTACGTTCTAAATAATAACTTCTGCGTAAAGCGGAACCTGCGCCATCAGTGGCAATAATGCAATCGGCATCTTCAATAAATTCGCCTTTAGTTTCATAATCTGAGAAGGTAGCCGTTGTACGTTCGAAATCGACCGATTTGCATTTTTTATTAAAATGAATGGTGACGTTGTCATGTTTTTCAGCTTCATCAAGTAAAAGTGCATTTAAACCACCTCTGGAAATGGAATTGATGTATTCATGATCTCTTCCGCTGTAATTTGATAAAAAGGTATTGCCTTCTTTATCGTGAATCATTCGGCCATTCATTGGAATACATAGAGCTTTCACTTTATCTTCAATACCAACAAGTTTCATTGCTTTATTTCCTCGATCAGAAAACGCCAAATTGATAGAGCGGCCTGCAGAAATATCAGTTTTCCTTAAATCAGAGCGCATTTCATAAACGGTTACGTTATAGCCACGTTGTCCTAAACGCAAAGCGAGAAGGCTTCCGCAAAGACCTGCACCAATAATAAGTATGTTTTGTTGTTTGTTCATATATTTTAGTTGTCTGGTCGAGTGCAGTCGAGAGATCCCGACTACGCTCGAGGTGACACTTAGTTAATTCAAAATTGTTTTCAAACGCTCTACAAATCCATACACATCCCTGTACGAATTATATAATGGAACAGGAGCACATCTAATTACATCAGGTTCCCTCCAATCGGTTATGATTCCAGCTTCAGTGAGTTTATCATGCAATTCTTTGTCTGCATTTTTTACCTGAATAGAGAGTTGACATCCACGTTCGTCTGGGTTGTTTGGTGTAATTATTTTGATATCTGAGTTATTGAGTTCATTTATCAGGAATTCAAAATAGCCCGTTAAATGCTTTGATTTTTTACATAATTTGTCAAAATCAGCAGCTTTAAACACATCTAACGATGCTCTGATTGCTGCCATAGACAAAATAGGAGGATTGCTTAATTGCCAGCCTTCCGCTCCTGGTAACTGATCAAATTCATCACGCATTTTAAAACGTGTTTGTTTATTGTGTGACCACCAGCCTGTAAAACGATTGAGGTCTTTTCTATACGCATGACGTTCATGCACAAACGCACCAGATAAACTTCCTGGTCCTGAGTTTAAATATTTATAAGTACACCAAACGGCAAAGTCGGCTCCAGAATCGTGGAGATTTAATTTTACATTTCCTGCGCCATGTGCACAATCGAAACCAACAACACAACCATGTTTATATCCTAAAGCAGCTATCCGTTTTAAATCGAAAAATTGTCCTGTGTAATAATTGACACCACCAATCATGACTAAAGCAATCTCATCGCCATGTTGTTTTAAAATGGCTTCCAAGTCATCGTAATTTGCTAATTCTTCACCTTTTCGAGCTTTCCATAAAATTAAGCCCTCTTTATCATCATATCCATGGTGACGTAATTGTGACTCTACAGCGTATTTATCACTGGGAAAGGCATCAGCTTCAATTAAAATCTTATAACGTTTGGGAGTTGGTTTGTAAAAGCTAACCATCATAAAATGAAGATTGGCTGTTAGGGAATTCATCACCACAACTTCTAAAGGTTTTGCGCCAACGATATTCGCCATGGTTTCCGTTAAAAATTCGTGATAATGCAACCAAGGGTTTCTGCCTTCCGTATGACCTTCAACACCAAGATTTGCCCAGTCTTCAAGTTCCTGATTGATATAATCTTTTGTGATTTTAGGTTGTAAGCCTAAAGAGTTTCCTGTCATGTAAATGGGCTCATCTCCGTTGTGGTCTTTCGGAATGTGAAACTGTTTTCTATACGATGAAAGTTCGTCATTTTGGTCTTGCTGTTTTACAAAATCAAGACCTAATTTATAGTTGGACAAGGTTTTTGGTTTTATGGTATCTAACAAAAATAAGAATAATTACGCTAGTAAAGAACTGTTGAAAGCGTCAATTTTAAGAGGTATTATGAATTAGCTTTTTAGTATCTTTAAAGAAATCTAAACGATATGGGAAAGACAAAAGAGTATAGTAATGGAGATGTAACGATAGTGTGGAAACCTGAAGCTTGTATTCATTCAGCAATATGTGTTAAAGGCTTAGGAGAGGTGTTGCAGCCTAAGGAGAAACCATGGATTAAAAATGATGCGACTTCCACTTAAGCATTGATGAAACAAGTGTAAGATTGTCCA
>JAAEZL010000020.1:30463-38825 GCA_018222875.1 Algicola sp. | reverse complement strand
CGATTGCTCCAGTTCTACTTCAACGTCTTGAAGTAATGCATCTGCACTAACTGTTCTGGTCGTTTCGTCAAATATGCGTTGCTTTAAAATATCTCTTTGGGCTTGTTTTAAAAGGGAATCAATTTCTTTTTCTGAAACTGAAGACTCATTAGCCTGAAGTTGTTTTATAACATCGACAACTTCAATTATTTTTAAGTCTTCCTGACTTACTGTTTTCACAGGAAGATTTTCTCTTTTTTCAAGTTCAAGTGAAGCTGAAGAAGCGACTGTGTTTTTCAATTGTTGTGGTTGCTTTAAACTATGCTCTTTATGAGCTAAATTTTGTTTTTCAACTTTAGGATTATTAACAATAGTAGCAACTTCAGTGACATTAACAATTTCAATGTGGTTCTTGTCTTCTTCGGTATCAGAAGCAATTATAATCTTATCATCGTTAACAGGTCCTGAGATTAATTTCGGATCTTGCGGAATCTCACTTTGTGAATCTACTACAATTGGTACATCTTTTTTAGCCTCGATGGTTTTATAAAACTGAGTTGATATAAGTATTACACCTATAATACTGGCAGCTATACCAAGCCACCAAAATCTTTTAGTGTTGTACTTATTATCCTTTTTATCTAATCTGTTGGCCAAAGAGCTCCAGGCATCTTCAGATGGTTGAAGGGTTCTGTTTTCGAGCTTATCTTTCAGCTTGTCTTCAAATTTAATTGGTGCCATAACTCGTTTGATTTAATTCTTTAATTTTTTTCTGAAGCATTTGTCGTGCTTTAAATAATTGTGATTTCGAGGTTCCTTCAGAAATTTTAAGCATTTCAGCAATTTCAAAATGCTTATAACCTTCAATTGCGTACATTACAAAAACCATCTTATAACCTTCAGGCAGCTCATCAATTAATTGTTGAATTTGAGCGACTTCAATTTCAGTGTTTATATTATTTGAATGGTCTTGAGGAATTGTGACATCTTCAATTGAAAATTCTACATTCTTCTGTTGTCTGATAAATGAAATGGATTCTCGTACCATTATTTTTCGTAACCAGCCTTCAAAACTTCCTTGATCCTTAAAGTTCTTTAAATTTATGAACGCTTTAAAAAAACCGTTAAGCATTACAGACTCTGCATTTTGAATATCTTTTATATAATACCTGCAAACACTTAGCATTTTTGGTGCATGCACCTTATACAATTCGTGCTGTGCTTCACGATTGTTTTTGGCTGCTTTTTTTAAAAGTGCAGTGTTGTTATTATGTAATTGAATAACTTTCAAATGTGCTTATTTAAGTCTTCTATTAATATAGACGCAAGAATTATGCAAATGGTTGCCTCGTAAATAAAAAATGTTGTAAAGCTGTTTTTTGTTGAGTTGTGTTTGCTCTTCTGTGGCATTAAAATCAACTTAACAACTCCACAACAAACAACCTTTTATTTTTTTCTGTCGATAACGTAATTCACCATGAGTTGCAAAGCAGACTTGAACTCAGATTCCGGATAGGTGTTAAGCAGTTGCAGTGCTTCATTTTGAAAAGATTTCATTTTGCCGATAGCATACTCTAATCCGTTATTATCTTTTACAAAAGCGATTACTTCCCTGACTCTCTTTTTATCTTTATTATGATTTTTGATTGAATTAATCAACCATGATTTTTCCTTTTTAGAGCAGTTATTCAAAACATGAATTAAAGGTAAGGTCATTTTTTGTTCTTTAATGTCAATTCCCGTAGGTTTTCCTATTGCTTCTTCTCCATAATCGAACAAATCATCTTTAATTTGAAATGCCATTCCGATGAGTTCACCAAACTTTCTCATGGTATCCACATCTTGCGAATTAGGTTTCACTGAAGCTGCTCCAAGACTACAGCAAGCCGCAATTAATGTTGCTGTTTTTTGTCGGATGATATCGTAATAAACGGCTTCAGTAATATCAAGTTGTCTGGCTTTTTCAATTTGGAGTAATTCGCCTTCACTCATTTCACGAACAGCGACCGAAATAATTTTCAGTAAATCAAAATCATTATTATCAATAGACAACAATAAACCTTTAGACAGTAAATAATCACCAATAAGAACGGCTATTTTGTTTTTCCAAAGTGCATTAATTGAGAAAAAGCCTCGTCTTCTGTTGCTGTCGTCAACCACGTCATCATGCACTAACGTTGCCGTATGAATTAACTCAATAACAGAAGCTCCTCTGTAAGTTCGCTCACTTACTTGTCCGTTATCGACCATTTTTGCTACCAAAAAGACAAACATAGGACGCATTTGTTTTCCTTTTCGGTTAACGATATAATGTGTAATTCTGTTTAATAACGCAACTTTACTGGACATTGAAAGCAAGAACTTTTGCTCAAAAAGCTCCATTTCGTAAGCAATGGGTTGTTTTATTTGTTCCGTTATTTTCAAGTGAAGTCAACTTTTAACAAACCTAGTAAAAAAAAGAATAGTCGACTGATTTAGAATGCTAAAAATGTATATATTTAAGTTAAATTTTTAATATGAAAAAATTTGTAATGTTTTTTCTTGCTGCTTGCCTTTTTAATTGCAGCAATGATGATAAGCCTATGTCTGTGAGTCAACTCAATCTCACTGAAAATGTTGAAGTCTATGAAGAAAATTTATTAGAAAACAGTCTGGTTTTAGCTGTTGAAAACGCTAGTAACACCTCTTACTTATTAAATAAACAAGGACAACGTGTCTATCAATGGGATTTCGATACCAATTTGGGAAATGATTTAGAACTTTTACAAGATGGAAGACTTTTAGGCATGTTTAAAGTGTTTAGCCCTGAAATTGATTTTGGAGGTGGTGGTGGAACTATCAAAATTTTAAGTCCGAATTCTGGAGTTGAATGGCAATACACGTATCATTCTGAAGATTATATTGCACATCATGATGTTGAAATGCTTCCAAACGGAAACGTATTATTTATGGTTTGGGAACGAATTAGCGCGCTTACAGCACAGTCTAATGGTTTTATCGGAACTGGTGATATTTTCCCTGAAGCATTAATTGAGGTTAATCCAACGACTAATCAAATTGTTTGGCAATGGCATAGTTTTGATCATATCATTCAGGATATTGATGCTAATAAACCTAATTATGGAACAATCAACGAAAATCCGAATCTTATAGATATCAATTACAATAGCGCTATTAATAACGGAGATATTATGCATGGCAACGGAATAGATTATGATGAAGATAAAGATGTTATCTATTTAAGTATTAACTTTTACAGTGAAATATGGGTTATTGACCATAGTACAACAACAGCAGAAGCCGCTTCAGATTCTGGTGGTAATTACAATAAAGGAGGCAATTTACTGTATAGATTTGGAAACCCGGAAGCTTATGATACTATTGGAAATCGTTTATTTTACAATAATCATTTTCCTAATTTAATAGAAAAAGAGGTTCCTGGAAAAGGAAATATGCTAGTATTTGTAAATAAAGATAATGGCTTAGAACAATCTGCTGTTTACGAATTAGACCTGCCAGAATCGTTTAGTTTATCTCCAAATACTAATAATGAGCCAAACATTGTATGGGAATTTACAGATCCAGCCATGTATTCCAGAATCATATCTGGAGCTGTTAGACTTAAAAATGGTAATACTTTAATCTGTGATGGAGCCTATGGTTTTTGGGAAATTACTCCAGATGGTTTAATCGCCTGGAAGTATAACAGCATGAATACAAACATGTGGCGTGGCTACAATTATTATTTAAACGATACCGAACTATCAGGTTTGGAATTACCATAAATTACTAAAAAATAAAAATGTTATATTTGTTTAATAATCAATTTAATATCTAAAATCATGAAAAAAATTACTTTATTATTTTTGTTTTGTTTAACTGCGGTTTCTTGGTCCTATGCCCAATGTACAAACCCTGTGTATCAGTATCCTCCTACGACGGTGAATATATCTGCTACACCAGGATTACAAACCATTGCTGGAGACAACTGGCCACAAAATGAATTTTCTGTAGTTAGCGGACTTGTACCTGGAGAATCTTACACCATTACTGCTACTCCTGATGTAACAGACCCAGATTTCACACCAGGAGCCATGACTTATATTACAGTAACTTCTGATGGCACTACTATTATTACTTCTGGATTCGATTCTGTTTCATTTGTAGCGTCTACAGCTCAAATTACTATTTATTGGACTTTAGATGCTGCTTGTAATGATGGTCCGAACCTAAATACATTAACTGAAATTGAGTGTACTTCTTGTACGTGTACAGCTACAGCTGCTCCTGTTATAGGCAACCCAACACCTAGTGATGGTAATACAATGGTACCTATTGTACCAGATGGTGCAGATTTACTAATTACTCCATTTGCATGGGAAGATTTAGGTGATCCTTCTGATTCCTTCTCATTATCACTTGGTATTACTCCAGCTGGTAATGATATTGGTACCATACCAAATGCAACTAATGGAAATGGAATTATTTACACCTGGACTGAAAACACGCAATACTACTGGTTTGTAACTGGTACAAATTGCATTGGAACCACTCAAAGTGCGGTATGGACATTTACAACAGCTGCTTGTAACGAAACTGCTGCGCCAGGATGTACTACGCTTTTATTACCAGCAGATAACGATCCTGATGTTGCGACTGTTGAAGCTGCTAATATGACAAGAGAAGTTAACTTGTCTTGGAATTCAATACCTGGAGCATTAGCATACAACATCACGTTTGATGGAAATGACTTAGGTAATACAGCTGAAACTGATATTGATATTTTTGGTTTAGACTATGATACAAGTTATACCTGGTCTATTTCACCAGTAAACTGCTTTGGAGTTGCTACAGGTTGTGTAACTCGAACATTTACTACTGAGGAAGATCCAAACTTAAGTGTTGCACAATTTGATACACAATCGCTTTCTGTGTATCCTAACCCGGTTAAAGATCAACTGACTATTAAGACAGATTTATCTATTGATTCTGTTGAGATATTTGATATTCTTGGAAAGCAAGTTAAAAGTATTTCTGGTGATAATATCTTAAACAATAGCGTTGATATGGGAGCTTTAGTTGATGGTGTATATTTCATTAACATTGCTGCTGAAGGCAAACAACAAACTATAAAAGTTATCAAGCAATAATTTGATAGATTTTAAAATAACTAAAAAGAGCTACAAAATGTAGCTCTTTTTTTATTATGATTTATTTGCCAGTTGTCCGCAGGCAGCATCAATATCTTTTCCTCTAGACCGCCTTACAGTAACGGTAATCCGGTTGGCTTCTAACATTGAGACATACATATCTAATGCTTTTGAATTGGCTTGCTGAAACTCACCATCATCAATTGGGTTATACTCAATGAGGTTAACTTTGCTTGGAGCAAACTTACAGAATTCAATTAAGGCTTCCACATCCTCTTTTGTATCGTTAATACCATCCCAAACCACATATTCATAGGTGATTCTGTTTTTGGTTTTAGCATACCAGTATTCTAAAGCTTCTCTAAGATCTTTTAATGGAAACGTCGCGTTGAACGGCATGATAGATGTTCGGATGTCATCAATAGCAGAGTGCAGAGATACTGCTAGTTTAAACTTTACCTCATCATCAGCCATTTTCTTAATCATTTTTGGAACTCCAGAAGTTGACACCACAATACGTTTTGGTGACATTCCTAAACCTTCGGGAGATGTGATTTTATCGATAGCCTTTAGCACATTGTTGTAATTCATAAGTGGTTCTCCCATGCCCATGAACACGATATTGCTTAAAGGTCTGTTGTGATATAACTTACTTTCTCTGTCAATAGCCACAACCTGATCATAAATTTCATCTGGATTAAGATTACGCATACGTTTTAACCTGGAAGTTGCACAAAATCTGCAATCTAAACTACAACCAACCTGACTGGACACACAGGCTGTTGTTCGGTTTTTAGCAGGAATTAAAACAGATTCTACAACTAAACCATCATGTAAGCGAACTGCATTTTTTATGGTTCCGTCAGAGCTACGTTGCATTTGATCTACCTCAATGTGGTTGATTGTAAAGTTAGCCTCAAGCATTTCTCTGGTCTCCAAAGAAATGTTGGTCATATCTTCAAAATTATGTGCACTCTTGCTCCACAGCCATTCATAGACCTGATTGCCTCTGAAGGCTTTATCACCTTGACTGACAAAAAAGTCACGTAATTGCTCTTTGGATAATGCGCGTATGTCTTTCTTTTTAGTTTCCATGTATTTGTTTTGCAAAAGTAATGAAATGTATTCTTATTGTTGGTGTTTGCGAAGTAAGTCGATAGGTTTTATAGGTTTCGACTGCGCTCAACCTGACATAAAATTATAATCGTATTGCGCTTTGCGTTAAGGATGGCAGTGTAAAGCCCACAGTTTTTAAGATTACTGTCTTAAAAGCGAGGACTTGCAACGTACAGCCTGACGCTACGTAGCTTTTGTGCGAAGTAGCGTAACGCCCAAAAAAATAAACAAAAAAAACCTCATTAAAGAGGCTTTTTAATATATATCTGTTACTGATTAAATGATTAACATCGCATCACCATAGGTGTAAAAACGATATTTTTCTTTGACAGCAACTTCGTAAGCTTCTTTGATAAAATCATGTCCTGCAAAAGCAGAAACCATCATCAATAGCGTCGATTTTGGTGTGTGGAAGTTAGTAATCATGCTGTTTGCGATACTAAATTCATAAGGAGGAAAAATAAACTTGTTCGTCCATCCCGAATATTCATTTAACGTACCACTTGATGACACAGAACTCTCAATAGTTCGCATAGCAGTCGTACCAACAGCACAAACGCGTTTTTTCTCAGAAATTCCGTTGTTGATGACGTTTGCAGCATCTTCAAGAATTTCAATTTCTTCGCTATCCATTTTATGTTTGGATAAATCTTCAACTTCAACAGGGTTAAAGGTTCCTAAACCAACATGAAGTGTGACTTCAGGCAAGTGAACACCTTTAATTTCCAAACGCTTTAACAAGTGTTTTGAGAAGTGTAAACCTGCTGTTGGAGCAGCAACTGCACCTTCTTTTTTAGCGAAAATCGTCTGGTAACGTTCTTCGTCTTCAGGTTCAACATCTCTTTTGATGTATTTTGGTAACGGCGTTTCTCCCAGTTCGGTTAATTTTCTTCTGAATTCTCTGTAAGACCCATCGTAAAGGAAACGCAATGTTCTTCCTCTTGATGTTGTGTTGTCTATAACCTCAGCAACTAAAGTATCGTCATCTCCAAAATACAGCTTGTTACCAATTCTGATTTTTCTTGCAGGATCAACTAAAACATCCCAAAGACGTTGTTCTTCGTTAAGTTCTCTAAGTAAAAATACTTCAATTCTCGCTCCTGTTTTTTCTTTATTACCATATAAACGTGCAGGAAACACTTTTGTATTATTTAAGATCATCACATCACCTTCATCGAAATAGTCGATAATATCTTTGAAAAGCTTGTGTTCAATAGTTTTCTTTTTTCTGTCTAAAACCATTAATCTCGCTTCATCTCTGATATCTGATGGATGTTCTGCTAATAATTCTTCTGGTAATTTAAAATTGAAGTGCGATAATTTCATGTGTTATTTTTTATTTATTTATATACATCAAATGGAAATTGCCATAACGTTGTTTTGGCTTAGTTGTAATGATGTCTGCTTTTTTGCAAGTTGCAAATATACAATCTCAAAGTAGGCGTTGTCAAGTAAATGGACTGATTTTATTGAGAAATTTTAAATCCGAGTGTTTTAAGGTCGTCCCAAAATGTCGGAAATGATTTGGAAACGACATTTGCATCGTTAATTTTCAAGGTTGTTTTTAGAGCTAATGGTGCAAATGCCATAGCCATTCTATGGTCGTTATACGTATCGATTGATACATTTTCTTTGATATTTTTAGCTGACATCAAATGAAGAGAATCCTCAGTAATATTCACGCTTCCGCCTAATTTTTCGATTTCAGTTTTTAAAGCCTCTAACCTATTGGTTTCTTTAATTCTTAAGGTATGTAATCCTGAAAGCTGACATTCAATCCCGAGTCCGAGACAAGTCACTGCAATGGTTTGAGCAATATCAGGAGAATTGTTAAGATTGTAGATTTTGGTATTAAGATTTTCAGATGTTTTATGCAATAGTATTGAATTGTTCTTAAATTCTGTTTCAATTCCGAAGTCTTTATATATATCAATCAGTACTGAATCGCCTTGCAAGCTATTCGGTTTATAGGACGACAATGTGATTTGAGTTCCAACAGGAGCTAGAGCTAAAATGCTGTAAAAATAGGATGCAGAAGACCAATCTGATTCGACAACCAGTGTTTTAGATGCTGTTACTGATGGTTTAGGAAACACTGTTATGACATTGTTCTCAAA
>JAAEZL010000020.1:13092-30453 GCA_018222875.1 Algicola sp. | reverse complement strand
TTTTAACACCTATTTGCTTCAATAAATCTAAAGTCATATTGATGTATGGAACAGAGGTAATCTTGCCTTCGAGTGTTAATTCTAATCCGTTGTCCAGTTTCGGAGCAATAAGCAGCAAGGCTGAAATGTATTGACTGCTCACATTAGCATTGAGGCTTACTTTATTTTTATTTAATTTTTGACCATTAATCTTTAGAGGTGGACAGTCCTGAGCTTCGAGGTATGAGATTTCTGCACCAAGCCTATTTAAAGCATCGACTAAAATTTTTATTGGTCGTTCTTTCATTCGAGGCGAGCCAGTCAACATTACATTTCTATGTTCCTGTGTGGCAAAATAGGCAGTAAGGAAACGCATTGCTGTTCCTGCGTGGTGGATATCAATGGTATCTTCAGACGTTTTCAGAGCATATTGCATCACTCTAGTATCGTCACTATTGGAGAGATTTTCGATAATAATTTCAGGACATAATGCCTGAAGCAACAACAATCTGTTAGACTCACTTTTAGAGCCTGTAATGACAATTGACGAATTATGGTTTGTGATTGACGATTTCTGAAGTTTAACGTTCATCGTTACTTCAATTTTTCGTTATTGTGATGCCTGTCGTGATCACGTTTTGCTTTTTTGTCCATTTTTTTATCAAAAGCCATTTGAAGGTCGATACCAGTTTGATTAGCAAGACATAAAACTACAAACATCACATCTGCGAGTTCTTCACCTAAATCTTTATCCTTATCACTTTCCTTTTCACTTTGTTCACCATAGCGTCGAGCTATAATACGAGCTACTTCACCAACTTCTTCGGTAAGCTGCGCCATATTAGTCAGTTCGTTGAAATAGCGAACACCATGTTCTTTTATCCAGTTGTCAACTTCTAATTGTGCATTTTTGATATCCATTATATTTTTTTGAGAACAACCTGTTCTGTTTGTTTTTCAATCATTAATTGATAAAACTCTTTGAACTGCTGATATTCTTCTGGTAAAATTAAGGTTTTATTCAGATCTAAAGACACACTAAACTGAATAAAATTACCATTCAATTTTGACAAATAGGTAAATTCTCCATCTGTACCATTAAACTGGTATTTAACACTCTCTGGCAAAGACTCTACTGTGTAGCCTTCAGGAATCATAACATTTACCATATATTTATCTGCTATAGGATACACAAAATCTATAGGATATGATCGTACATCTTCTTTAAAAGGATTTTCTTTAGAAGCCAGAAAGAGTAATGGTGTTACATAAAGGTTACCTCCAATATCTTCCATAGCATTGTTGAGCACATAACTGTAGGATTCTGAAACTGCTTCATTAATATCATACATGTGTTCTAATTCGAGTTCAGTAATATCAATTTCTCCCTTATCTTTTTCCAAACTTTTAATAATCTCTTCGTTGTTATAATTATCGAATCTATTTCTAATATTTTTAGCTTGATAATTGGTGAATTGATGTCTGGCCTTTCCACTGGCAGATAAATCAGAACTCAGTTTGACGTTGAGTGAAACAGATTCGTTAGATGTTATTTTAGGAATTAAATCAACCCAACCTGAACTTCCATCTTCTTTAATAAGCCGTCCTAACCAATTCAATGAATTTGTAGGTAAAATATTAGCAGTCGTAAATTTACGTGTGGCATCTAACAGTATCATGGAATCACCTAAACTTACAGCAGAAATTACGTAATTAAATCCAGATCGTGTAGGAATTAAAGGAATCCCGTTACTTTTGGTACTGACTAATACCGGATTAGCATCTAAACCAGCATATCGCAACATTGAGGTAAGCATCAGGTTGATATCTCCACTATTCCCTGTGCCTTGTTTGTAAGCTTTAGCCACACCTTGTTCTGATGTGTAACCATAATAGTCATTCCATTTCACTTTTGACTTGACATGATTAAACACTATCGCTGCTCTTTGCGGCAGATCTGTTTCAGGAACTCCAGAGAGCAACGCATTGAGATCATCTTCATAATAGTTGTTTTTCTTTAATTGATCTCCAAAATCTGAATCATCATATATTGTTTTTGTCACTTTTTCCCAGGACGTCGACAAGTATTTTATGGGTTCATCTGGCCATGCAATTTCCTCCAATTCTAAAATTAATTTGGCTTGATAATTACTTAAATTATCAACATAATTCTCATCTTTTAATGGAGGTATATTATCCATATTTCCTATTAAAACGTCGGCCTGATAATTGATAGTTCCACCACTAGATTTATTGCGACCTCCACCTTGACTTTGAAGCCCTGCTTTAAAAGTTGCTCTAGATGTAATAGTAATTCGTCCACTTTCTTTTGTTTCTTCAATAGTTGGAACAAAAGTGGCTCTTGGATTTAAAATTTTGGAGTATTTATAATATTCTGGAGTTGACACTTTTAATTCCATCCGCTTAATTGGAATTAATTGCTGGAATGTAACATCATCAATACCTGTAAATGGAGATTGAACAATGTACTCATACTCTATGATACAACCCTCTTTAATATTGGGCATTGTAAATTTGGTTGTATTTCGATATTTACTAGTTTCTTCATCAAAAATACCATCCTTCGTGAGTTTATCCTTTACAATTTTGCCTCCTTCAAGGTTATAGGTGTATGCTTTTAATCCTTTAACCTCTTCTCTTGAAGAACTGCGTTCTCCTTGGTACAAACTAATTATTTTAGTTGCGTAATCAAATCCTTCTTTGGTGTATATTTTAATTCTCTGATGGACTTCATTATTTTGAACAAACCCTCTCCCCTGGTAATACTGAAAACTCACTTGTTTTTTACTGTATAAAATGGCGGCAACAGCTTCAGGATAATCGGGATGTGACTTTTCAAGAAGTTCTTCCTCACTCACTTTTCCAAATTTGTAGTTTTGAGCAGTGATGGTTTGTGCCAAAAATAACACAGCTATTACGATTAGTTTTTTCATTGTTTAAGAGTTAGGTTTTAATACTATTTTAGATTTATCATATTTAACGACGTCTAGCCAAAACGCTCTGAAAGCATCATACTCTTCTTTGGTATAATTACCTTTATGCATGATGAATTCTCGTTCATAAACAAGCGTGTCTTCAGAAATCTGTGATATGGAAGCTTTGTAGGTACCGAACTTTGTTTCAATTGAAACAGGATTCATTAAAGCTTCAACTTGCAAGGTGTTTGGAATCTTGATTTCGTAACGATCTGTATCTACAAAGCCTCTGTCTACTTCAAAAGGTAGCGTACGTTCATCGTAACGATTTGGAGCTGAATCTATTCGGTTAAAAAGGTTAGGCTGTAATAGTAATCGGTTCCCTGCTTTAGCAGCATAGCGTTCTGCTGAAACCTTAACCGTTTCAGTAAATACAATACTATCTTTATCATTAAGGTAATTCATTTCAGAAACATCTAAACCATTGATATAATTCCAATACTCCTTGTAAGCTAAAATCTGATCTTTCACAGAAAAGTTTTCTTTACCTTCATGCTGACCATACTGTGTGCCATAAGATTTTGATATGACTTCTGCATTGATATTTCCCGAATTATCGAGATTAATGGTTGCTTTGGTATCCAGTAAATTATCTTCAGTTTTATAGACTTTGGTATGTACAATTTTTCCGCCTTCTGGAGTAATGATTAAGGCATCTCTATCGTCAGTGAAATTGGCATTATAAGCAAATGGTACTGTTTGACTCGTACATTCTAACCAAACATAATCGGATTCATCTGGTACACATAAAATGACATGATTGCCTTGAACTGAAGAAAATGAGTCATCAATATTTCTAATATCTCTTCCTCCATAAATAACTGTATAATAAGTTTCAACACCTAATTCATCGAGCATAGCTTTGGTGTAATTGGTCAAGCCTTTACAGTCACCATATCCTAACCTATTTACATCACTTGCCAACATAGGTTTCCAACCTCCAATGCCAACTTGAACACTGATGTATCGTGTTCGGTTTTGCATGTATTGATACACAATTTTAGCTTTTTCTAAATTGGATTGCGCATTTGCAGTTAAGTGCTTTACCTCATCAATAAGATGTTGAGGTAATTCCTGAGTACCTTGAATTAACTTATCATTCATCCATTTTCCAAAATCGTTCCAGTTGGTGTTTCTACCTTCTACACCTTCCATATTAAATTGAATTAATGAAGCTTTTAATAATGGAGCAAAATCGCTAAAAGGCGGACTGTATGATTCGTATTTTAAGGCCTTTAGGTTTTCAGCAGAATAATGGTTTTCATTGTGTTTTTCGATATTATAATCTTCAAAGTTTGAGGCTTTAATCTTTAAATCAATTCCAGATGCGTTTAAAATGTTATAACTAACATTTTGAGAGCTAGTATGATATCCTTCAATAGGTTGCCATGAAGGGATGAATGCTGTAGAACGATATTCAACTTCAGTTTCAAACACAACAGTATATGGATAATTAATTGGTGTATAACCTAAATACTTTACACGACTATCAGAATATAAAGTACCACCTTCAACTGCCGAGCGATCATTAAAATCATTTTTTCTAAATTTCTTGATTTCTTTACCTTGTTGGCTATAAATTTTAGCTTCTAACTTTTTGATACTTGTATTTTCATCATAATGCATGTAAGCACCATGTTTAGAATCTGCTGAAGAATTTAAAATCGTGACAATCCGCTTATTTTTATAAATCATCTTGTCAACTGCGATAATTTCAATTTCTGTATTTTCCAACCTAACGATAGCATTGGCATTTTCACGAAGCTCTGAAGGTATTAAAAGGGATTGTAACAGGAGTTCTTCCTGAGTCATCGCTGGTAATGACATAAGAATACAACTGAAAAGAAGGATTGCTTTTTTTAGCATTTATATTGTAATGAATTCTGAAATCAAAAAAAAGAAATAAATATTTGACAACAAAACTTTAGGACTATTTTCTATACTTTTTTAGCCAAAAGAATATGAGTAAGACTATAAGACAAGGGGTTACAATATATTTTAATTCGCTTAACAAGACTTGCATTCCCCAATCTGAAAAGAATTTTTCAACACCTATGGGTGAGACTTTAATGGCTCTAAACGAAAAAAAATAGCGTTCATCAGTAAATGGAATGAAAAAACCAACACCTTTTCCACCAGAGGTCATGGCATCTAAAACTCCGTGAGAAGCCGTTGACAGAACTAAGACACTGATGAACAACACCCTTTTTGTTTTTGAAAATATAAGCGTCAGTACCAACGACCAGAGTAATGCAAAAACAATAGAGTGTGTAAACCCTCGATGACCAAACATGTGTTCATAAGGAATCCCAAAATTAAAGGCCAGAACGTCTATATCTGGAAGTATTGCAGACAAAATAGCTAATACAGTTAAACGTTTTAAATTTTGGTGATCTACAACTTTTAAAATTGTATAAGCTAAAATACCATGACCAAAAAGTGATGCCATTACACTTTGTTTTTGGAGTCTATAATTATGGTTACTGGTCCATCGTTTAACAATTCCACTTTCATATCTGCACCAAATTTTCCTGTTCTGACAGGTTTCCCTAAACCTGATTCAAGTTGCTTGACAAAAGTTTCATAAAGCGGAATGGCTATTTCAGGTTTAGCAGCTTTGATATAACTGGGTCTGTTTCCTTTTTTGGTGCTGGCATGAAGCGTGAACTGACTTACCACAATGGCATCACCATCAGCATCTTTGAGAGATACATTCATCACATCATTCTCATCAGGAAAGATGCGAAGATTCACAATTTTATTTGACAGCCATTCTATGTCGTCATTCGTATCTTCATCTTCAATACCTAGAAGGATAAGCATACCGTTTGATATGACTGCGAGAATTTCTGCATCAACAGTAACGCTAGCTTTTGAAACTCTTTGAATGACTGCTTTCATAGTTTGAAGATATTCAGATTAGTCTTCCCAGTTATCGGTTCTATAATGTTCGTCTTCGCCTTCTAAAATTTGAAGATAGCTTCTGTACCTTGAAAATGAAACCTCATCGTTATCTAAAGCTTCTTTGACTGCACATTTAGGTTCTTCTTTGTGTAAGCAGTTGTTAAATTTACAATCCTGCTTTAGTTTAAAAAATTCAGGAAAATAATCGCCTACTTCTTCCCTATCCATATCAACCACTCCAAAACCTTTAATTCCTGGTGTGTCTATAATTTTTGCTCCAAAACTCAGGTCAAACATTTCGGCAAAGGTTGTGGTATGCTGTCCTTGACTATGTTGTGCAGATATCGCTTTTGTTTTTAAATCTAAATCTGGCTCAATAGCATTTACCAATGTTGATTTACCAACTCCTGAATGACCAGCAAACATGCTTACTTTATCAACCATAAGCGATTTAACTTTGTCGACATTCTTTCCGGTTTCTGCAGAAATTCCTATGCATTCGTAACCAATCTTTCTGTAAATGTGTGCTAAATATCTAACTTCATCTAAGGTAGAGTCGTTATAAGTATCAATTTTATTAAATAGCAGAATCGTTTTGATTGAATAGGCTTCAGCAGTCACTAAAAAACGATCGATAAAACTTGTAAACGTCGGTGGATTATCAATAGTAATCAGCAAAAACACCTGGTCTATATTTGCAGCAATAACATGTGTTTGCTTAGACAGATTAACCGATTTGCGAACGATATAATTTTTACGTTCATGAATGCTGTTAATGACTCCAGTAGTCGTATCGTTATGTGTTTCTAATTCAAAATCTACAACATCACCAACCGCAATTGGATTGGTACTTTTTATGCCTTTTAATCTAAATTTTCCTTTAATTCTGCATTGGTATACAGCGCCAAGATTTGTCTTAACGGTGTACCAGCTTCCTGTAGATTTATAAACGATTCCTGTCATTATAACAAAGATGCTAATTATTATAGCATTAACCAATAAAAAAAGACCGTCGTGATGACAGTCTTCTTTATCTTAAACAATTCTTTAATTCAGTTTCATTCGCCCTAGTTTATCTTCCGACTTACGAGATGAATAAATTATATATTCTGTTGGAGAACTTCTAAAATGTACTCTTGGTCTTAATACCAATTGTTCTTTTTCAACATCTTCCTGATCAACGCGTGACATAACTCCGTTGTCATCAAACATAATAGCTACAGGAACTGCTTTATTATAATTACCTAACCATTTAATGTCTTCTATGTCTGTAACACCATAATTTTTAGTGTTATCGTTGAATAAAACGGTTAGTTGTCCGTTTTCATAAATTGGCATGGCACTTAAATATTCAGGTCCTTTTCCCATAACTGTGAGTGGCACACTAACACCAGCTCCAACCGTAAAATTTGAATTTCCAGCGAAAGCACCAAAACCTATTGATAAGGTTGTATAAGCTGCTTTTTGTTTTTTTGGAATCACATTAGACCAGGCCACAGAACCATCAGGATTAATGGATGTTACAATAATTTCATTGTTGATAAAAGTAACAGGTGTGAACGCTAATGGACCAATACCAGAAGCGCGACCCAGAATTACCAGCTGGTATTCAGATAAAAGAATGACGCCTCCATCACTCTTTTGAATTAAACTATGTGTCACATAAAGTGGTTTGACATCTTTTCCTTTTTTTG
The DNA here is from genome assembly GCA_018222875.1 of Algicola sp. GTDB lineage: Bacteria > Bacteroidota > Bacteroidia > Flavobacteriales > Flavobacteriaceae > Psychroserpens. The sequence continues at coordinate 22,880 of JAAEZL010000020.1, read as the reverse complement.
CTCTGCGTTCTCCAATAAGTTTTACTTTAGTATCATAATCGAACTCATTAAACTTTAGTTGATCTACTTGTTTAGAATTCACATTGACCACTGAAGTATAAACACCTTTAAGTTCTTTATTTGCCTTACCATTGTCTCTAACACCTGAATAAAAGCCAACTAATCTCACCTTACCATTGTCATCAGCTAACATCTCACAATTGATAATTTCTTTATCAGTGAAGGCAATATCAATAACTTCTTTTTCAAATCCGTTAGACGATTTAAACGCATGGAGTTGAAATTTCTCATGATTTGTTTTTGTTTTTCTTTCTCTGTAACTCTCATTAATAACAATAAACACATCGTCATTAAAATTCACATCAAAATCTGCAATATCAAACTCTAAATCTTTTCTGTCATTGAAAGGAACTTTTTCGATGTGTTCCATCATAATATCAAGATTATTATTGATAAGTTTTACTTCAAACTGAATCACTTCTTCTTTATCAAATAAAGCTGCATGCAGTATTAGGAGTCGGTCAAGATTTGGAGATTCTTTAATATAAAATGCGCCACGTTCTCGGTTTTTAGTTACTTTGGTAGAAAACAGCTTCTTTGCATTTGTTGTTAGTTTTCCATCTTCGGAAATTTCAACGGCTAATAAATTGGCCTCTTTTGCTTTTTTATCATAGACACTTCCAAGAATAAAAACTTTACCATCTAAAACAGCAATGTCTTCAAATTCTGGTTCTTTATCCTTAAAATCATCCATCTCAATTTCGTTGGTTGAAATCAGTGACATGTCTTTAGAATCAAATACTTTGATGAAGAAGTTTTTCTTAGCTGTTGCTAAGGTGTAAATCTTACCATTAGCTTCACCAGCAATTCTGATGATTTTTTCTTTGTCTGCTTCAATTTCTTCTCCGTGAGTAATTGAAATTGGTCCGATGTTTTGCGCGTTTACTACCAATGAGAGACCAACCATCATTACCAGGCACATTGTTTTTTTAATCATAAATAATCTTGTTGTTGCTTTTGAAAGAAAAACCTTTCGGTAACAAAAATAGACTTTTAATTTACTTTTCAAATTTTTGAAACTATAATCTACCCGTTAATGTAATTTTTAAGCTGAGTATTATTTTCTTAAGTTAACCATTTAGTTGCTTGAACTTTAATAGTATCTTAGTATTATAATTTCAAAATCAACCACATGAAAAAATTAATATTATTAATAGTTATGACCTTTGTGTCTTTTACTGATGTTTTTGCTCAAGTAGAGTACAAAATCATCACGAGTGTAGAATCTATTGTTCCAAATGGATTAGGCCGTTCAAGAATTGTTTCAGCCAATGCAGACAGAGATTACAAGGAGTTCACATCTGAGCAAACAGAAGATGACAATACAAGAAACAAATCTAAACGGAAGGATATTAGAGTTAAAGATTTTGAAGAGACAAAGCTTTTAAATTTTTACAATTTAGGAGGCATTCGTTTTCAGAATATAGCTGCTAATGATGCTGTTTTATCATCTAAAATTAATACCATGATTGAAGAAGGCTGGGAATTAGCATTTGTAACAAGTGCTGTAGAAAGTGACAGTGGCAGTGAAGATGGTCAAGGTATTTTTATAACCCGTTTTATTTTTAAACGAAACAAATAATAAAATAAAAAAGCCTCAAATTATTGAGGCTTTTTTTTATAATTTAATGATTAATAATTTTCTCCTGATGGTTAATAGATTCCTGATGGATGGCTTTAAAGAGTCGTAAGATAAACTCCTCACTTAAGCCTTTATCGTTTCCTTCTAAAACCATTTTACCTAAAATCTCATTCCAGCGCTTGCTCTGTAAAACGGCAACATTCTTTTCCTTTTTAAGCTGACCGATTCCATCGGCTACTTTCATTCGCTTCCCTAACAATTCGATTAACTGATTATCCACAACATCAATTTGTGCTCTTAAATTGTTAAGCTGTGTGTTGTATTCAGCTTCAGGATCCGTTTCTTTTCTAATGCGTAAATCGGTCATGATTTGCACTAAATTTTTTGGTGTCACTTGTTGAGCCGCATCACTCCACGCTTTATCTGGAGTAGTATGTGTTTCAATCATTAAACCATCAAAATTAAGGTCTAAAGCTGTTTGAGACACATCAAAAATCATATCCCGTTTTCCAGTAATGTGAGATGGATCATTAATTAATGGTAAATCTGGAAATCTCGTTTGCAATTCAATAGCGATTTGCCATTCTGGATTGTTACGGTATTTTGATTTTTCATAGGTTGAAAACCCTCTGTGAATCGCTCCTAAATTTTTAATATCAGCTGAAGCTAAACGCTCTACAGCACCAAGCCATAATGGTAAATCTGGATTAACAGGATTTTTGACCAGTACAATTTTATCCGTTCCTTTTAAGGCATCAGCAATTTCCTGAACAATAAACGGACTCACAGTGGAGCGTGCTCCAATCCACAGTAAATCGATATCATGCTCAAGAGCCAGTTCAACGTGATTTCTGTTAGCGACTTCAGTTGCAGTTTTTAATCCGGTTTCTTCTTTAACCTTTTGCAACCACTTTAAACCTAAAGCTCCAACACCTTCAAAGTTTCCAGGACGTGTTCTTGGTTTCCAGATTCCAGCTCTGTAATAATTTACGTCTGTGTCTTTTAGCTCGTGTGCTATTTTTAAAACTTGATCCTCTGTTTCAGCACTACATGGTCCGGCAATTACCAGAGGATGACTTAAGTTTAAATCATCTAACCATGTTCTCATTTCTTTGTTGTTTTCCATAATCTTTTTTAAGCAATTCCGTTTAATATATCTTTTATGTGATTTGTATTTTGCATTTCATTGTAAATCTCATCAAAATCATCAGACTCCATCAAGGTTTTAAATTGCTTCAAATTGTTGATGTATTCATCAAGTGTTTCAATGACATTGTTTTTGTTTTGTTTAAAAATTGGTGTCCACATGGCTGGTGAACTTTTTGCCAATCGAACCGTACTTTCAAAACCACTACCTGCCATATCGAAAATATCACGTTCATTTTTTTCTTTTTCAATGACTGTTTTTCCCAGCATAAATGAACTGATATGTGATAAATGCGAAACATAAGCGATGTGTTTATCATGTGCTTCGGGATTCATATATCGAATACGCATTCCTAAGTCGGAAAACAATTGCAAGGCTTTCTCCTGAAGTTTAAAAGTTGTTTTTTCTACTTCGCAAATAATATTGGTCTTCTTCTGAAACAAGTCATGAATCGCTGCTTTTGGTCCGGAAAACTCAGTACCAGCAATTGGATGCGTCGCGAGAAAATTTCGACGCTTGTCATGTTGTTCGACCGCTTTACAAACTGGTAGTTTTGTTGAACCAACATCGAAAACCAATGTTTGATCTGAAACAGCATCCAGTACTTTAGGCAATTCAGAAACTGCTTTATCAACTGGAATAGATAATACAACTAAATCTGCGTCAGCTAAATTATTATACGTTGCCTTTTCATCAATAATATTGAGTTTTAAAGCCTCATCTAAATGTGATGCATTTGAATCTATTCCGAAGATTCTGGCATTTGCATTGATAGATTTTATATCTAATGCCATACTGCCTCCAATCAACCCAACGCCTATGATGTATATGTTATTCATACTTTATGTTATTCATACTTTATGTTAATCTTGCTAAGGCTTCTTCAAGGTCATCTTGAGACGCACAAAGTGATATTCTTATGTATCGGTTTCCGTTAGAGCCAAAAATGGTTCCAGGTGTTATAAATATGGATTTCTCTTTCAGGATTAAATCAATATAAGATTCAGCTTCTAAATAATCAGGTAATTTGCACCATACAAACAGTCCTGAAGCGTTTTCATCATAAGTACAATTTAATGCTTCGGCTATTTTCCATACGATTTGTCGTCGTTGTTCATATACACTATTTAAGCTCATATACCACATATCTGAACAATTCAATGCTTCAATAGCTCCTTTTTGAATGCCTAAAAACATTCCAGAATCCATATTACTTTTAACGCGCAACACAGCATTGATATATTCGGTTTTTCCAAGCAACATGCCGACACGCCAACCTGCCATATTAAAAGTTTTACTTAACGAATTAAGTTCTAAGCATACATCTTTGGCATCTCTGTATTTTAAAATACTTCGTGGATAACGGTTTAAAACAAAACTATAAGGATTGTCATTAACGATTAATATATCATTGCGTTTGGCAAAGGTGATTAAATCTTCAAATAATTTGTTAGTTGCTGAAGCTCCAGTTGGCATGTGCGGATAATTTACCCACATCAGCTTCACCTTTTCCATGCCTCTTTTTTCTAAGGCGATCAAATCTGGAAACCAGTGATTGTCTTCAGTTAAATCATAAAAAACAGGCGTTCCACCCACAAGATTAGTCACAGATTGATAGGTTGGATAACCAGGATTTGGAATTAATACTTCGTCACCTTCATTTAAAAATGCCAAAGAAATATGTAAAATCCCTTCCTTGCTTCCCATAAGTGGCAACACTTCAGTTAACGGACTTAAAGGCACATTAAAATGGCGTTTATAAAAATTAGTTATGGCTTCTCTCAACTCTGGAATTCCCTGATAATTCTGGTATTTATGAGCTCCATCTTCATTAAACGTTTCTACCAATGCATTAAGCACACGTTCTGGCGGATTTAAATCCGGACTGCCAATGCCTAAATTAATGATAGGTTTACCTTGAGCTTTGAGCAGGTTTACTTCTCTCAATTTCTTTGAAAAGTAATATTCTTCAACATGTTGTAATCGGTTAGCTATAGGTATCATAATCTTGCATTTTTATATTCTCCCAGTACTTTAAACTCTTGAGCCATGATTTCCATGATAGACTTTGCTTTTTTATAATCGTTGTATGTATCAAATGTGACATCAACAAAGAAAGCATATTTCCAGGGTGTATCAATTTTTGGGAGTGATTGGATCTTCGTTAAATTTAGCTTACAATCACTTAATACATTCAAAATAGTCGCTAAACTTCCTCTTTTATGGTCTAATTCAAATTTAACGGATGCTTTATTAATAACTTCTTCCGGTATTTCAGAATTTTTAGTTTTTACGATAAAAAAGCGTGTCTCATTGTGTTTTATGGTTTGAATGCTTTCTGCTAAAATCTGAAGTTCAAATAAGTCTGAAGCTAATCGCGATGCTATGGCTGCTACCTGTGTTAATTGATTGGCTTGAATACGTTGCGCTACTTCAGCTGTATCTCTGTCTTCAATCAGCTTGATATGTGGATACTGCTTAAAAAACGCTTTGCATTGCAACAATGCCATGGGATGCGAATACACTTCTTTAATATCTTCAATGCTTTGACCTGGCAATGCCATCAAATGATGTTGGATATCTAAATAATGCTCACCAACAATATGCAAACCATAGCTATCAATCAAGGCATAGTTTGGAATAATTGAGCCAGCAATAGAGTTTTCAATAGCCATAATAGCGGCATCATTTTTTGTTTTCAGAATGCTATCGACAACCTCATCAAAGGTTAGAAATTCTGAAACAGCAATGGTCTCATCAAAATATTGCTGTGACACAATGTGATGAAATGAACCTTTTACTCCTTGTATGGCTACAGATTTAATCATAAAAAAAGTCCCGATTTCCATCGAGACTCATATTATATTTATTAGCATAAATTATACATACAACGTCTCTCTCTTTTCGCTAAAAAAGAAATAAAACCAGTTATAATATGTATGATTTAATATATTCATGTCGTTAATGATGTTGCTAATGTACTTATTATTTTAACAAATCAAAATTGTTACACGTTATTTTTGAGTTTTTCGTTTCAGTTTTAAAGATTTCACAAATTGAAGGTGGTCATTCGTTATAATTACTATTTTTGAGAAAACAAAGTGATATATGTCTATTGAAGTTGAAAATATTTCGAAAGTTTATGGCGAACAAAAAGCGCTTGATGCCATTTCATTTTCGGTTAACAAAGGAGAAATCGTTGGTTTTTTAGGTCCGAATGGTGCTGGGAAATCTACGCTAATGAAAATATTAACGACGTATATTAATGCTACAGAAGGTAAAGCAAAAGTCAATAGTTTTGATGTTTTAGAAAACAAACAACAGGTTCAAACCAGTGTTGGCTATCTTCCTGAGCACAATCCTTTGTATCTCGACATGTATGTTAGAGAGTATTTGACCTTTAATGCAAATGTGTACAACACGTCTAAAACACGTGTTAATGAGGTTATCGAACTAACCGGATTAACTCCTGAAGCTCATAAAAAAATAGGGCAACTTTCAAAAGGGTATCGTCAACGTGTAGGATTAGCAAATGCTTTATTGCATGAACCAGATGTGTTAATTCTTGATGAACCTACTACTGGCCTGGACCCGAATCAGCTGGTAGATATCAGACATTTAATTACAACCGTTGGTCAAAATAAAACCGTATTCCTTTCTACTCACATTATGCAGGAAGTTGAAGCGATTTGTGACCGTGTTATCATCATCAATAAAGGAAAAATTGTAGCCGATAAAAAGCTTAAAGAACTACGTGACGACAAAGAACAAATCGTTATTGTAGAGTTTGATTATCGTGTAGAGGATGTCTTTTTACTGAAATTGCCCAACGTAAAAACCGTAAAAAATACACATGATTTTGTTTATGAAATTACATTTTCAACATCTGAAGATATGCGCTCTCATGTGTTTGATTTTGCTCATGATAATGAATTGAAAATCCTTCAGTTGAATCAAAAAAATGCAAGTCTGGAAAGTTTGTTTAGAGAGTTAACCTCTGAATAAATATTATTCAAAAATCAACTGACCTGTGTAGAATTGTTCTACAGCAACAGTTGGAGGTGTACTCACCGAAATCACATCTCCTGTGCTTCTAATTTCTCCGGTTAATGATTGTTGCGGATTAATAATCATATCATTACTACTTCTCTGGAAAATATCGATGTTCTGAGCTATGAGATATCTACCTTCAAAACGTGCATCACCTGCATAATAACCAATACGCAAATCATCAACCTCTCCACTTATAAAAATAGTAGATAAGTTATTTATAACGCAATCTAATTTGATACAATCTACCCTGACATTAAAATCACCATCGTTATTTACCTCATCTTCAGCGTTAAAATCTTCAGACACAACTGTCAGGTTATCATAAGCCAAAACACCATCACTTCTAACTGTTAAACCAGAAGCGTTTCTAATTTCGGTGATATCAGGTGCACTGACATAAACTTTAGTGATACCATAATTTCTGGTAAGATTACAAGCATTGTTATTTATGATGAGTAATCGGTTATTCTCTACCTTAACTTCAATGTCATTTAATAAATATTCTCCTGTTTCTACAACAACATTTTGGGTAGCTTCTTGTTTCAAAATGAGTTCTACTCTGGCAAATACTGTAATTTTAGTAAAATCACTAACATTAAATTCCTGCTGAACAATAGCACCAGAATTCTGAAAACAGTCTGGCACATTTTCACTGTTACATGACACAATGATAATCGCCATTAATACATACAATACCTTTTTCATAATCTAACTCCTATTCCAAATTCTACAGCTTCGGCTTTTGCTCCATGAGATTTTAATGTTATCGCTCCAAAAAAAGTATCTCCAAAATAGCGTTTTAATCCAATTCTATTATACACACGTCCTTCAAAATCATAAGGATAATAAATATAGTATCCCATTTGTGTGATAAAGGATATTTTATTGATAAACAATTCATGCCCAACAAAAACACCAACACGTTTCCAATCTTCATCACCACTAACATTCAATTCAGGAAAAGCGACAGAGTAAAAATAAATCAGTTCTTCTAAAAATTTAGAGAAGAAGATATCTGTTCCTACCTGGATTGCACTTTTACGATTCAAACGTTTATCGGCATAAGCTGAGGCAATATAAAATGGAAACTGACCAATTCCAATTACATCACTTTCATTGATTCCTGTTCTAAATGCTATGTTGTATTTTATGTTTTCTTTGAATGTTTTATCTTCTGTAGATGGTATGTATTCGGGTTCATTCTCATAATCGAACATGTAATTGGTTCCTACATTAAATACAAAGGTATTTGTAGAGGTGTTTGGCGCTCTAAAATTAGCGTTAGAATAATGTATCACTGAAACGCCAGCCTGAAGACCAAAACCCTTAAACATGTTTTCTTTCTTATAATTGAGCATCAAATAGGTGGTACTCAAAAGGTGAGATCCGTAGGCATTGTTGGTAAAATTAGTCTCTTTATCATAAGGGTTTGTATTGTAAGCCAAACCTTGTCCGATTCTCAAATTAAGATGTCGTTTGAGAAAATATATATTATAATGTGCATACAGACTATAATTATGGCCTAGATTTTCATTTTTCATATCCTGATAAATAAATGAAAATCCCCAATCTGGATAATTGTATCTACTTTCCCAGTCCTTAAAACCGTAAGTTTTTCTGTTGTAACTTAAAATGAATCCTGTTGGATGCTCAGTGATTAAATGCGAAATATCAGGATTGTGCTGTAAGATCGTTCCATAAAAATGATTAGCATCTATAGTAAATATGTTGGGATCTTCGTCCTGAGAAAACAAAAAACCACAACAAAATGCAAGTAAAATAGTCAGGTAAAACTTCATGTATTTTATTCTGAAACAAAAGTAAAAGAATAATTGAAATAACAACTACGATACATTCTTAAGTGCTTGCTTTAATAATTCAAAAATGGTTGAGATGTCCTCCTTTTTTGAAGTTCCAACAGATAATCTAAACCAGTTGGACGTTTCAGATGCTCCAAACGCATAAAAAGGCACAATGGCTAGTTTCGCTTCGGTTAGAATATAACTTGTAACCTCTTGAATGGTTGATAAAGTATTTCCATCTGCTGTAGTCTTTCCAACAAGATCCAACTGAACAGTCAAGTACAAGGCTGCTTCTGGCTCAATAGCATTCACAGGAAACCCTTCAGCTTTAAGACTTTTAAATCCGTCATAAAAACGATTCAATCTAAAATCTAATTCACTTTTAATATGTTGTAAATACGTTGACACAGCTTCAGATTGATTTAAATAAGACGCTGTAGCCATTTGTTCAGCTTTGGGAGACCATGCACCAATATGACTTAACAATGCTTTCATTTTACTGATGACATGAATTGGTCCGAAAGCCCAACCTACCCGAACTCCAGTTGCGGCATAGGCTTTAGACAAGCCATCAACAAAAATGGTATAGTCACGCATTTCAGGAACTAAAGTAACTGGATTAAAATGCTCTGTAGAACCATAGGTTAATTGCCAGTAAATCTGATCGTAAAGTACGTAAAGTGGTTTTTCGTTATGTTCAATTCTGCGTTTATTCTCTTCAACAACTAACTGAGATATGTCAGTTAAGGTTTGCTTATCAAACGTTGTTCCTGTCGGATTTAAAGGCGAGCACAAGGCTATTAAATTCACCTGCTTAATATGAGGTTGTATATCGGCAACCGTTGGCATGAATTTATTCTCAGGAGTTGTTTCAACGACAATCGCGTTATTTCTTGCCAGATAGGTATAGGCATCATTATTCCAAGAAGGCACAGGGTACAAAACCGTATCTTCAAGATCTAAAACAGTTTGATAAATCGCATAGATTAACGGTCGAGCACCTCCAGAAATCAGAATTTCATTTTTAGAATAGTCCAGACCTAGATGTTTTGACAAATGTGACGATACGCTTTCACGTAAAATTTCCATACCATTTGCTGCAGGATAATTTGTTTGATTATTGTTATAATCAGAAACAATTTCT
>JAAEZL010000020.1:9552-13082 GCA_018222875.1 Algicola sp. | reverse complement strand
TATGCAGCAATGATTTCTTCTTTTAATTCTTCTGGAATCGGAAAAATACTGGCATCAAAATCGCCAATCGTTTGATTATAAATCACTTCACCTTGATCTTTGAGAGCATTGACTTCTCCTGCGATTTTTATAATTTCAGACCCTTTTAATCCTTCAGCTAATTTTGATGTTTGCATGGCTTTAAACTATATCGTTTTAGTTTCGCAAAAGTAAGGTTTAATTAACGATTTTAGAAATGGATTATTTAAAACACCTTCGACGCGACAGCTTGAATGTTATCACTTTTTCCCATCGAGTAATAATGCAAAATTGGAATTCCTGCTTTTTGTAAGGCTTTAGATTGTTCAATACACCATTCAATTCCAACTTGTCTCACATCGTTGTTATCTTTACATTTTACAACGTTTATAACCAAATCTTCCGGCAAATCTACATGAAAGCGATGCGGAATTAAATTTAACTGCTTTTTAGTGGCTATAGGTTTCAAGCCAGGTATAATTGGCACAGTTATACCTTCCTTTCTGCACTTGTCTAAAAAATCGAAATATTTTTGATTGTCAAAAAACATTTGAGTGACAATGTATTGTGCGCCATTTTTAATCTTCTTTTTTAAAAAATGAATGTCGCTATCTAAGCTTGGCGCTTCAGCATGTTTTTCGGGATAGGCTGCAACTCCAACGCAAAAATCAGTTTCGGAGCTGTTTTTTAAAGCGTCGTCTAAATATTTTCCCTGATTCAATTCGGTAATCTGACTTACCAATTCACTGGCATAGGAATGTCCTTCTTTTTCTGATCTGAAATAAGTTTCTGTTTTAACAGCATCACCACGAAGTGCCATAACGTTATTTATTCCCAGAAAATCCAGGTCGATTAAGAAATTTTCAGTATCCTCTTTTGTGAATCCACCACACAAAATATGAGGAATGGCATCTACACCATATTTATTTTGAATCGCAGCACAAATACCCACAGTTCCAGGTCGCTTTTTTACAACCTGTTTTTTGAGCAACCCATTTTCCAGCTCTTTATAAACGTATTCTTCCCTGTGATAGGTCACATCAATAAATGGTGGTTTAAATTCCATTAATGGATCAATATTATCAAAAATAGATTGGATATGCTGACCCTTTAATGGCGGCAACATCTCGAATGAAAACTGTGTGTTTCCGTTGGCTTTTTTTATGTGTTCTGTTACTTTCATATCATGTGTGCAAATGCAGCTATTTCTTTTATTTTTATTATGGCGTTACTTTTTACTCATACCTACAAGGTTTTGATAACCTTGCAGGATCGCAAAAAGTCGTGCTTTCACTACTCGCTTGCACTTAAAGTGCAGAGCTCAAACACACCGTTCAATCACTAACGCAGAAGACTAACTAACCAAAGATGCGCTTAATAATGCCACTATCGTAAGAAGAACTAAATGCAAAGCAAATCTCAATTCTGATCTATACCTTTTCATAATTTAGAGTCTTTAATTTTATAGCAAAAAAACAACTTATTGGTCATCTGATTGTCATCCTAATTCTAAGAAATTGTTAAGTTTCTGAGAGGTTTGGATGCAACCATTTTTTAGCTTCAGTTTCACTAATATGTCTGCGTTGAGCATAATCTTTTAACTGGTCATTCGTTATTTTTCCCAAACCAAAATATTTAGCTTCCGGATGTCCAAAATAATAACCACTCACACTTGCTGCTGGCCACATGGCTAAATTTTCAGTCAGTGTAACACCTATGTTTTCTTCAACATTTAAGAGTTTCCAAATGGTTGTTTTCTCCAGATGATCTGGACAAGCAGGATAACCAGGTGCCGGACGAATGCCTTTATAATTTTCTTTAATCAATTCATCATTGGTTAAATCTTCATGTTGAGCATAACTCCAATGTTTGGTTCTGACGTCTTTATGCAGATATTCAGCAAAGGCCTCAGCTAAACGATCGGCTAATGCTTTTATCATGATTGAATTGTAATCATCATGATCAGTCTCAAACTGTTGCGCTAATGCTTCTGTACCAAAACCTGTTGACACACAAAACGCACCAATATAATCTTGAATACCTGACGTTTTAGGCGCTATAAAATCTGCTAAGGCATGATTTGAAACGCCTTCTCTTTTCTTTAATTGTTGACGAAGCGTTATGAATTTAATCGTGTCTGGTCGAGGAGAAATCACGTCTTCTTCATGAGATGCTGAATCAAGTGCAGCATGACAGCCTTTAATTGACACTTCAATATCATCATCATTAATGGTATTTGCAGGAAAGAGTCCGAAAACAGCTTTTGCTGTCAGCAAGTGTTCATCAAAAACACGTTTTAACAGCACTTGTGCATCTTTAAATAATTCCTGAGCCTGCTGACCTACAATCTCATCGTTTAAAATATCCGGATATTTTCCGTGAAGATCCCAACTTCTAAAAAACGGACTCCAGTCTATAAATACCTCTAGTTTCCTGATATCAAAATCATCAATAACCTGAACACCCAACTGCTTAGGCTTTACAATTTCGGTTGTATTCCAATTGATTTGATATTTATTTTTTCTGGCAGCTTCAATTGAAATGTATTCCTTTCGTTTCCCTCTGTTTAAAAATTGTTCGCGAAATATATCATACTCATCGCGAATTTGGTTTTTATAGGTTTGATGGTCTTTGTGCAACAAATTACCTACAACAGTTACCGCTCGCGATGCATCATTAATATGAACCACTGTATGGTCATAGTTTGGTGCAATTTTAACTGAAGTATGTGCTTTGGATGTGGTGGCACCACCAATGATTAACGGAATGTTTAAATTTTCCTTTTTCATAGCTTTAGAAAGGTAAACCATTTCATCAAGTGATGGTGTTATCAATCCACTTAACCCAATAATATCAACTTGTTCTCTTACTGCTGCGGCAATTATTTTTTCAGGAGGAACCATCACACCTAAATCGATAATTTCATAATTATTACAAGCCAGAACGACACTTACAATATTTTTGCCAATATCATGCACATCGCCTTTTACTGTTGCCAATAAAATTTTACCAGCAAATTCTTGTTTTCCGTCTTTTTCAGCTTCAATAAACGGTTGCAAATACGCCACAGCTTTTTTCATGACACGAGCAGATTTGACCACTTGAGGTAAGAACATTTTTCCGCTTCCGAAGAGATCACCAACAACATTCATTCCTGTCATCAAATGACTTTCAATAACATCAATAGGTTTGTTAGTAGCTAAACGTGCTTCTTCTACATCTTCAATAATAAAAGCATCAATTCCTTTGACAAGACTATGTGTAATTCGATCTTGTAAGGCTTCACTTCGCCACTCTAAAACTTTGGCAATATCTTCCTTTTTATGATCTTTTAATGTTTCAGCAAAATCTAATAAGCGTTCAGTAGCATCTTCACGTTTATCAAACAACACATCTTCGACATGTTCTAATAAATCCTTCGGAATTTCGTCATACACTTCCAGTACTGTTGGATTAACGATTCCTAAATTCATTCCATGCTGAATCGCGTGATATAGAAATGCAGAATTAAT
>JAAEZL010000020.1:3343-9542 GCA_018222875.1 Algicola sp. | reverse complement strand
CATCCATACCAGTCGCAACAGGAAAAATATTCGGATCAAAAATGATGTCCTGAGGCGGAAAATGAACGTCATTGACTAAAATATCATACGAGCGTTTACAAATTTCAATACGTCGCTCGTACGTATCTGCCTGACCTTTTTCGTCAAAAGCCATGACGATTACTGCTGCTCCGTAACGCTTGACTAATTTTGCTTGTCTGATGAATTCAGCTTCTCCTTCTTTTAAACTTATGGAGTTGACCACACATTTTCCTTGAGCGACCTGCAATCCAGCTTCAATAATCTCCCATTTAGAGCTGTCTATCATCAAAGGAATTCGTGAAATATCAGGTTCTGATGCAATTAGATTCAGAAATGTAACCATTGCCGATTTTCCATCAAGCATACCTTCGTCCATATTGACGTCTAGGATTTGTGCACCTCCTTCAACCTGATCTCTGGCAACACTTAAAGCTTCATCGTATTTTTCTTCTTTAATTAACCGAAGAAATTTCCTTGAACCAGTGACATTAGTCCGTTCACCAACATTTATAAAATTACTTTCAGGAGTAACTACTAAGCGTTCTAAACCTGATAACGTCAAATATTTGTTTCGGTTGTTCATTTATTTTTATTTATGAGATTCTGAAACAAGTTCAGAATGACGACGAGGTTTATATTTGCTAGCCACTTCAGCAATAGCTTTGATATGTTCAGGATTTGTTCCGCAGCAACCACCAATAATATTTATTAATCCGTCTTTGAGATAATCCTCAATTAATAATTGCATTTGTTTTGCAGACTGGTCGTATTCACCGAAAGCATTTGGCAAGCCAGCGTTTGGATGTGCTGATACATAAAACTCTGTTTCGCGAGATAACCTTTGTAAATAAGGCTTCAGTTGTTCTGCACCAAGCGCACAATTAAATCCGACACTTAGTAACGGAATGTGGGAAACTGAGGTCAGAAACGCCTCAACCGTTTGTCCGGATAATGTACGTCCGGAAGCATCTGTAATGGTTCCAGAGACCATAATTGGGATGTCTATTTGTCGCTCGTCTTTAACTTCTTCAATCGCAAACAAAGCCGCTTTAGCATTGAGCGTATCAAAAATAGTTTCAACTAACAACACATCAACTCCTCCATCAATTAATGCTTCAACTTGTTGTTTGTAAGCCACTCGTAGTTCGTCAAAAGTTATGGCTCTGTAATCTGGCTTATTCACATCGGGAGACATGCTAGCTGTTTTATTTGTCGGACCAATACTACCAGCTACAAATCGAGGTTTATCTGGATTTTTTTTAGTAAATTCTTCAGCAACCTGCTTGGCTATTCTGGCCGATTCGTAGTTGAGTTCAGAGACTAAATCTTCCATATTATAATCTGCCATAGCAATGGTTGTTCCTGAAAATGTATTCGTTTCAACAATATCTGCTCCGGCTTCAAAATACAATTTATGAATCTCTGCAATAGCCTGAGGTTGGGTTAAGGACAGTAAATCATTGTTGCCTTTAAGTGATGTTGGATAGTCTTTGAAACGTTCGCCTCTAAAATCTTCTTCCGAAAAATTATAGCGTTGCAACATGGTTCCCATGGCACCATCGAGCACTAAAATTCGTTTTGAAATTTCCTCATTAATATTACGTGTATGCATTTTTCTATATTAAAATTAATACAAAAGCCAAGTGAGCTTCATCGGAAGCTTATTTCATAGAAAAATGTTAAAAAGAAATATCTAATTACAGAAGTGTAATTATATTTTGGTTATCTATCCGGTTTTCGATAAATGAATCGAAAAACTCAGTAGAATGTAGCACCTTCATTGATAAATTCAAAGGGTTGCTAAGGTTTCAAAGGGTCTAATCCCTCCACCTTTCTTGATAACATTTCAGTACGTTTTTGAACTTTGTGAATACAAATATTGCAACAGAAAATTTTAAATTCCAAATTAAATACAAGATTTAAAAAAAAATTGCGAGATTCTTATTCTAGTGCTTCAAATATTAAATTATACGCAATACCAGACTTTGGAATACGTCTTACATCAGGAATTTAACTTGTTTTTTTCTAGAAACTTTTTCCGAATTACCTCACCAATTGGCACATTTTGAATCTTACTTTCTAGCCAGGAAATAACGTCTAAATACAAAAATGCTCTGCGTTCAAAAGGATGATTTTCATATTTTTTTAAGGTCTCTCTAAGGTTTATAAACGCTTGTTTTAAATCTTGTGGATAAATATCCTGTAACCCTTTTACAAACGCAATCAACTCTTTTTGAACCTCATATAAGTCATTAATCTTTAACAAAAACTTGTAGGTGCTTTTTAACAAGGCTTCAATATTATGATCTAAACCTGCTTCATAGTGTGCAACAAGATTTAAAACACGAGCAAAGCATTGCAAATCCTCACGAATCAATAAGGACTTATTACTTATGATTTTATCTAAATAATAGATACATGCTTTAGTATTGCCATAACCAAAGTGCATGTTCGCAAATTTGAAATAGAAAATCATCACGTTATGTTCATCTAATCTGTCTTTGAAGGTGTCTAATTCACGTTCAATCTTGGGAATAATTTTGACGCCTTTTTCGAAGCTTCCATCAATAAAGTACGCATTAATAGAATTGAGGTTGAGATAGAGAAATGTCAATGCCTGCACATTTTCATCATTAGGGAATGTTTTTTCAGAGGTAACCTCCTGAAACCTCAGTAAATGATCTTGAAATTTTTGCTTGTTTCCAATAAAAAATAAAGCTTCTAACAAATAGTTGTTTCCTTTTAGATAAAACACAGGATTAACGATAATCATTTGCGGGTATTCTTCAAATAAATTTACCCATTTGAGTGCATATCTGTAACAATTTTTAAAATCTTGTAATAAAAAGCTATACCACAAGTAGGCATTATACAACCACAATTTCTCCCTAAAACCTAATTCTTTAAAATAAAATGTTGGAAATCTGTCATTGAAATAGGCTTTGATTTTATTGCTTTCTTCTTCATTTTTAATGTAACCTGATTTTAAAATAATACCATAAAGTTGCAATGATAAATTTGAAAGTTTACTCGAAATTAAATTCAAAGAACTTAATACCTCTGCCTGTGTTGTCAATTCATTGGCTCTTTTACTAATCTTTCTTGTGATGTATTGCGATTCGATTATTTTCTCGAGTTCAACAATTTCGTAAGCTAAATTTTTCTCCTCGTATTGAATAGCAACTTCCTTCGCCTTATCCAGTATTTTTAAGCTCTGTCGATACAATGCTTTATGATACAAAATGGAAGCAAAATCCAGTTGTTCTCTAATTTGTGATCTTATATTTTGATGGGATGGATTTAATTTTAAACTTATTAAAATCTGCTTGTACAAATGAGCTTTTACATTTGCTAATTGTTGCTTTTTAACAATTCCACGATCTAAAATAGCAGGTTCATCATAGGCTTTTGATTTGTCTAAAAAATTAAACAGATTTAAAAATTTTGAGTCCTGATTAACATCGAGACGACCAACATACAATTTGAATTGACGCTTTTCAGATTTAGTTAAAGATTTAACCAATAAAAATAAATTGTCTTTTTGGTCTTTAGACATATAATTAAATGATTCTCATATCAACAACCTAAGGTAAACAAAAAGAGTAATACATGAGTGAATAATTAACAAACTACTCCATTTTTCACAAAATTAACTGAAGTTAAGGACGCTTACAAAGCAGAATTAAAATCAATTTTTATTTCCTTCAATTGTTCTTTTTCTAGTTTCAATATTATATGTACTTTTGTCTTCATTATAAAAGAGGAAAAATTTGTTCTGATTGCAACCTCTAATGCTGGACTTGTTTTTGTGTCTGTTTTAACGAACAGGTTTTGAAACGCTTTCAGAATTAAAAAATGCTAAAGCAGTTAATTTATAACTTCTCTAGCCTCCTTGCAATCTCAACAACATTTCTTAACTAAACAGAAAAGAGATTATGGCATATTTATTTACTTCAGAAAGTGTTTCAGAAGGTCATCCAGATAAAGTAGCAGATCAAATTAGTGATGCGTTAATAGATAATTTTTTAGCCTTTGATAGCGAATCGAAAGTGGCTTGTGAAACCTTGGTCACAACTGGTCAGGTCGTCCTTGCTGGAGAAGTAAAATCGAATACCTATTTAGACGTTCAAAAAATCGCTCGCGATACGATTAACAAGATAGGATATACAAAAAGCGCCTATATGTTTGACGGCAATTCCTGTGGTGTGTTTTCAGCAATTCACGAACAATCTGAGGATATTAATCGTGGTGTTGACAGAGCAAGCAAGGAAGAACAAGGTGCTGGAGATCAAGGGATGATGTTTGGTTATGCCACTCGTGAAACCGAAAACTACATGCCTTTGGCTTTAGATTTATCGCACAGAATCTTAAAAGAACTCGCTGAACTTAGACGCGAAAACAAAGACATTACCTATTTACGACCAGACTCGAAAAGTCAGGTGACCATTGAATATAGTGATGATAACGTACCGCAACGTATTGATGCTATTGTGGTGTCAACTCAGCATGATGATTTTGCCAAAGAGGAAGTCATGTTAGAGCAAATCAGAAAAGACATTATTAATATTTTAATTCCTAGAGTTGTTGCTAAATTACCAGAACATATTCAGGTGCTATTTAACGACAACATTACCTACCATATCAATCCTACTGGCAAATTTGTAATTGGCGGACCTCATGGAGACACAGGATTGACAGGTCGTAAAATTATCGTAGATACCTATGGTGGAAAAGGAGCGCATGGTGGTGGTGCTTTCTCCGGAAAAGATCCAAGTAAGGTTGACCGAAGTGCTGCCTATGCAACCAGACACATAGCTAAAAACATGGTAGCAGCAGGCGTTTGTGATGAAATATTAGTGCAAGTAAGTTATGCTATTGGAGTTGTAAAACCAACCTCGATATTTATAGATACGTATGGTACGTGTCCGTTTAACATCACTGATGGAGAAATTGCTGAGAAGATTGCTCAAATTTTTGATATGCGACCAGCTTCGATTGAAGCTAGATTAAAATTACGACAACCAATGTATAGTGAAACGGCTGCTTATGGTCATATGGGAAGAGACCCAGAAACTGTAAGTAAGACTTTTGAGCAACCTAATGGTGAACCAGTTACTCTTGATGTAGAACTGTTTACTTGGGAAAAATTGGATTATGTTGACACGGTAAAAGAAGCTTTTGGATTGTAAATCTAAGCTTAACGAAAGCAAATCAAACCTCTAATTTTAACGATTAGAGGTTTTTTTATGCAGTGTTAGGCAACCATTTATACTATTTTGTATCTTCATAGAAAATGAACCTATTATACCAACTTCAATGAAATTATTAAAAACACTACTGGTCCTTATCTTATTAATCTCGTTTGTTTCTTGCAATAAAGACGATAGTCCTTCCGGTTCACAGGATCAAAATCCTGATCCGACAGCTTTTGCTGAAAATTTCGGAAATGATATTTCAAGAACGTTTTTAGGAAATGTTGTTGACACCAATAACAATCCAATAGAGAATGTTTTAATTAAAATTGGAAACCAGACTGTCATGACAGATGGCAATGGTGTGTTCATTATTCAAGATGCTCCAGTTAAAGAACATTTTGGATATGTGACCGCTGAAAAAGCAGGTTTTATTCATGCCTCAAGAGCTTTAGTTCCTAGTAGTGGTACAAACAAAGTGCGTATTATGATGTTGCCTGAAACTATTGCTGGCTCAACAGCAAGTGGAACACAGGAAACCATAGCTTTGGCAAATGGTGCTTCAGTAGCTTTAGAAGGCGATTATATTAAAGCTGATGGTACGAACTACACTGGGAATGTGAATGTGATTATGCATCATTTAGATCCTGTAGATGAGAATATGCAAAATCTAATGCCAGGCATGTTGTATGCTGCTAATGCTCAAAATGAAGAAGTGATGCTCCAAACATTTGGGATGTTGGCTGTAGAATTACGAGGTTCTGATGGTGAAAATTTGAATATTGCAGAGGGTTCTTCTGCTGAAATCAGAATGCCTTTAGATGCCAGTTTACTTAATGATGCTCCAGCAACAATTCCTTTGTGGTATTTTGATGAAGTTAATGGCTATTGGATTGAAGATGGACAAGCCACTTTAGTTGGTAATGAATATGTTGGCACTGTATCGCATTTTTCATTTTGGAACTGTGATATTCCTGCTGAAGCTT
>JAAEZL010000020.1:2271-3333 GCA_018222875.1 Algicola sp. | reverse complement strand
ATGTTTAACAGTGCTAAACGCTTCTGACGAAAACTTAAGCAATTTAAATATTGGAATTACCAGTGACACCTATGGAACGAGATATGGATACACTAATGAAAATGGAGAAGTTTGCGGATTAGTACCCAGTAATGAAACCTTAGGAATAAACATTTATAGTTATGATCTTTGTGGTCAAAGCCCGATATATTCAGGAACATTAGGTCCGTTTATTACAGATTCGAATATTTCTGTAACAATTTTTGATAATCAAGATATTATATCTGAAACTGTTGTCGGAATTTTTAATGATTGTAACGGAAACCCTGTGACTAGTGGTTATGTTGATTTAAGATACGGAAACCAATATTTCTCTGACCTTGTTACAGATGGTGAATTTGAAATTAATTTGACCCGTTGTGAAGCAGATGACACATTTAGAATAAAAGCATTTGATTTTATAAATGTTCAGGAAACAGACTCTTTAAATTATACTTTTACTACGCCTTTAACAAATTTAGGTTCACTTCAGTCATGTAATGACTTTGATGAGTTCATCACGTATCAGGTTGATGATCATCCAGTAATTGCTCATAATTTTGATGTTCAAGGAGGTCTTGATGGGAATCTTTTGATTATTTCATATGATTCTCAACAAGATCCAAATGCATCATTTAATTTATACTTCGATAATTTTATTGGCCCAGATACGTACACAAATGCTTATTTGAGTTTTTATGACGCTAACAATGATAGCACAAGTTTAGAAGCTCAATTTGTTGGAACGGTAAATGTTACCGCTTTTGGAGAAGTTGGAGACTATATAGATATTAATTTCACTGGTATTATTGACGATTACCAGAGTCCGAATCAAATACCTATCTCTGGAACAATACATGTTTTAAGAGACTATTAATTATAATATTCATTCCTAAAATCAAACCTTTAATTTTAACGATTAAAGGTTTTTTTTATGACTATGACGCAACCATTTGTAAGATTTTACATCTACTAAACAAAAACGAAATCGATTAAAACATTTTTAAGGATAACGGTGTTTTAAGAGATGGATCTATATAAATA
>JAAEZL010000020.1:0-2261 GCA_018222875.1 Algicola sp. | reverse complement strand
AAAAAAGCCTCCTCAAAAATGAGAAGGCTTTTTCTTTTTCATAAGCAATTGTAATTAGCGACGTCTTCCCATACGATTATTACGGAATTCTGTCATTTTAGTAATAAGTGTGGCCTGATATTCTTTTTTTGTGGTTTCTTTTCCTTTATCTGGTGCTTCTATCTCTAATTCTTCTTCCGGATTTAAAACAAGTTTTGAACACAACATGGTCGTGTCTCCAGCACTGACTTCCAAAATCAAACCCGGAAGTCCCCAAAATTCGGATGGCCCGTGAGCTACTGGAATCTGAGGCGTGTACCAGGCTTCAACTTCTGTCATCTGTATGTCAGGTTTTGTTGTTTCTTCTCCTACTGTCGTTTCTGTCGTATTCTCTCGTCGTAATTTATCCCAGGAAAATGAATACCACGTTAATTCATCGGTTGGAATAGACGCAGTAGCTTTGAAACAGGTATAACTTCCGATTTGCTTGGTCTCAGTTCCCATAACCCATTGGATAGGTTGCAATTTATCTTTTACTAAAAAGCGCTTCCCATAAAACTCCTGATCCTGAATTTGTGTGTTCGTCTTTACATTTTTGTATTGATCACCAGCAGCAAAATTTTTACCCCAAGAATCGGTAGCTCCAGACATGGCATCTAACTTATCACCTTCCTTAAAAAAAGATTCCTCTTTATTGAAGTTTAAAATATAGGTCTTTTCCAATCTGTTTTTCAGGTTTGCCATCACTTGCTTTTTTTGAGCTTCGCTAAGTCGTTTTCCCCAATTCCCTAGATCTAATGTGGATTTAGATATGTATGTGGCTTGTCCTTGAAATTCTTGTGCGTTTAGATTAAATGATAGCAATACAACGAGAATAAATCCTGTTAATTTTGTGGTTAGTGCATTCATAATTTATCAAACAATGATTAATATGTTTAACAAATCTAATATTTTATTAAACAAAATACCTATCTTTATTAAAATATTAACAGTAAACCTGTTTTGCGTTAAGGATTGAAAGGTCTGTTTGAGCTCCTCGCAGAGAGCGAGCCTTGAAAGCCTGACCAACCGCAGCTTTAAAAGCTTAATAACTTATTGGTGACGTATCTAGCGTAGGTTGGTAACGCCCAAATTCTACAAGGTATAAATCACTCTAAACGTAACAAATCTTGGCTGTATGAAAGTTTCTGAATTGAATACTGAAATATTATTTGCACTGTTGTTGACGTTAGAGTCAATGTCTAATAAGTTAGTAGCTTTCACTTCATATTCCCATTTAGCATCTTTATTTTTTCTATAAGCTAAACTCGCATCCCAAGTTTGAAAGGACTGTGAAGGTCTCACACCATCATCCTGGTTGGTATAGGTAAAATCTGTTCTTAAGGTTAAAGATTTCCACAAATACGCATCAAATTCTAAAGATGGCGCATTTGTAACAAATTTAGTTGACGTTGCGCCTTGATCATTATTTGCAATGGAATACGTATATCTGAATCTAACATTAGGAGCTTCTCTAAAATTAGTTCGCAATTCGGGAGAATAGCTTTGGGTAAAGTTTTCGTTAACGGTTCGAATACCTTGTACAAACTGGTTTTGTTTAGCATAAGAAAATCGTGCTCCTAATCGTGCTCTTATTTTTTTAAAGGTACGTTCTACTCGTCCGAAAACCGTTGCGGATTCATCGGCAAAATTAGAGTTAAAAAAGGAACTTGTTCTGATCACATTATCAAAATTTGTCGTGCTTCTAATTTGATCAATATTTTTACTATAGTTAGCTATGGCAAACACATTTGTGTAGTTAAAGAGATTGAAACTAAAATACCTTAAGCTCAAATTGTGAGATAATGAATTTTGCAATTCCTGATTACCATAACTGATATTGCTGAAACTATTTAAAACTAATCCTTCAGCTAAACTTGTAACATCTGTAAACGAATTACTCATGTTATACCGGAAGGTTAGGCTTTCACTCTTTTTAAACTGAATAAGGGTTTCAAATTCGGGTAAAACTCTGAAGAAATTGTCTTTAAATTCTTCTCCAAACTGAATGTTCTTATTACCATAAGCATGTAAAGAAAATCCTGGTGTAATCGTAAATTTTCCTGACTTAACTCTATAACGAAATCCTAAATACACATCACTAAAATTATACTCAGTATCATTCTCGTTATTTAAAACATTCCCTTCACTATCGGTTAGAGTTGAAACTGGATCAAAATAGGAACCGCTATCTAAAAACTGAAAGATATTAGAATTGAATTTTTGGTTGCTTAATATGGTCC
>JAAEZL010000019.1:17795-38853 GCA_018222875.1 Algicola sp. | reverse complement strand
ACGCATTTAATGATTACTAAACATTGAACTTTATAAATTAGCCGGAGAATATAATTTTAATGATTATGAAAAGAATATTTATTTGCAGTTTATTTATTGGAATATTTGGAATTAGTTACGGGCAAGATTTTTCCCGACAAGCAGATAGTTTAAAAAATGAAGGATTACTTATGCCTGCTTTACAGAAGCATTACGCAGCCTTAGCACAAAATACCTCAACAGAAACACACTATAAAATGGCTTCAATTTATGCGCTTTTATGGACTGATCAAGCAAGAGACTCTGCATTCGTTTATTTAAATTATGCGCTAAAGAAAGATTCAACTTTAAAAGTTCTTTATGAGCCAGCTTTTTTAAGTTTAATTGACAATCAAAGATGGAAAGACATTGAAGAGTCTCAGTTAAGCAAATATGAAACAGCAAATGAACCTATTAGAAATAAACCATTTGCTCGAGAATTATTTAGAATGATTATCAAAGATCAAGGTTTTATGTATGTAGGTAATATTGAAAGAAAAAAGTACATGCAAAATGGAGGCTATTTTAGCACAGCTGCAATCTATCCTATTCTTGCTATGGAAGAAAAAAATCGTAACGAAAATATTGAAAAACTATTGGAGCTTCTAGACAAAAATGGTTGGCCGACGGCTTCTAACGTTACAGAATATGCAGCAGCTGGTGCAGCTCTTATTATTAATCACACTAACTATGAAATTAGATCAAAGTATTTTCCTATGCTAGAGAAAGCTTTTAAAGAAGGTGAAGCACAACCGCTACGATATGCCAAGATGAGAGATCGCCTGTTAGTTGAGGAAGGTAAAGAACAACTGTTTGGAACACAATGGAAATTCGAAAATTCTAAACGTTTGCCTCACCCGATTAAAGAACCCGAACATGTTGATAAACGAAGAGCTGAAATAGGATTAGGTCCTTTAAGTATTTATTTGAAAGAAAGATTTGATATTGAATGGAATGTTGAACAGAAAAAATAATTTTTTATAAATTCATCTATAACTACTAATTATTAGACCTGCAAAATGTATTTGAGTGAATCATAAATAACATTTTAAGAATAAATACGCCCTACAACACCATGCATAATTCATTGCTGTTTTTGGCTGAGTAGAAGATTATTTCCTACAAATTACTATCTTAGTCTCAACTGAAAAATTTCAGTTCAACAGCTCACGTTTTTCCCACGGAACATAAGACGCACTCACCAGCTTTAAAACCGCAACAAACTATACACAATGGCGCTACCAATCTTATAGAAATCAGCAGAATGAATAAAAACATCATAGTAGTACTTTTTTTGTTAATAGGGATTAATCAGGTAAAATCACAAGATGCTGCACAAGTTGTAATTGGCACAAAACATTCTCTAAGGTCAAATATCCTGAATGAAGAAAGGGAATATTGGATGAGTCTTCCTGACTCATACAATGATAAAGAATCATCCCACAAAAGTTATCCATTGCTCATCGTACTTGATGGGAATGTACACTTCAAAACGATATCAGGTATGGTCAATTATATGAGTTCTGATATATATAGAAGCCGAACAATTCCAGAAATGATTGTAGTTGCCATTGAAAATATTGATAGAAGAAGAGATTACACACCAGACAAAATCATTACAGTTAGAGAGAATAATACAGGCGGTGGAGAGAACTTCCTAAGTTTTTTAGAAGATGAGCTGATTCCCGAGTTGGATAAAAAATATAGAACAGAGCCTTATCGCATCCTTTTTGGGCATTCTTTAGGAGGTTTGTTGGCTACTCACACCTACATGAAAGAAAAGACTCTTTTCAATTCATTTATTGCGGTTGACCCAAGTTTTGGGACATGGGATTCAAAAACCATGGATAAAAAGTTAGACTCCCTGACAGAACAGTCATTTGAAAGATTCATTTACATAGCCACCGCCAATTGGGGCAAAAGGAATATTAGAAATCGTGATCGTCATGTTCGATTATACGAGTCATTGCATAGTAAATGTAAAGGTGAGCTACCTGCAAAATTAGAATACTTCGGTAATGAAGATCATAGCTCAGTTCCAATCATTGCCTTTCATAACGGAATCTCGGCAATTTTTGAAGGGTATGGAATTTCCTACCGTGATTTAGAAAATAAAGAACAACTAACTGAACATTTTCATACACTTTCGGAAAGACTTTCATACGATTTTCAACCTCCTGAGTATCTTGTAAATCAATTGGGTTATAGGATGTTACAAAGTGAAAATGATAATGACAAAGCCAAGGCATTAGAATACTTTATCTTGAATGCAGAAAATTTCCCTTTATCACCTAATGCCTATGATAGCTTAGAAGAAGCCTATGAAGTATTAGGTGATACTAAAAAAGCAATTGAAAACTATGTAAAATCTCTGGAACTAAATCCAGGTAATGAAAACGCCAAAATGAAAATAAAAAAATTAAGCAAGAACGAATGAATACGATTGGTAACATTGGCTATAATGCGGATTTTAAGGCTTAATACTGAATCTCTGAAATCGTTAAAAACAGACGTAATTATACAAACAAAAAATCTTTTTGAAATTTAGAAGCCTATTATGGCCAACAGCTTTTAGAAATTGAATTGTGCTAAATTGTAGAAAAGGGATTTGATTGGCCGAAGCACTACTCGTAGCCTTTACGCGATCATCCGTTTTGTTGCTGTGGTGTAGTACCCTGAGATAAAAGTGTACCGCAGAGTATACCTCTTCAGAAGAAATCCTGCCAAAAAACCAGATATTCTGGCTTAAACAAAAAAGCCCATCCAAACAAACAAGCTTCTCATCGGTCTATTTTTAAACCACTTCTTTCATGTTTGTTGCAAATTCAAAATGCCTATACCGGTTTGTTCAAGATTTCATCATAACTGTATGACTTTATTATTGAGTCCTTTGTTTCCTAATCTGGCATAAATAGCATCCAAACGTCATTTCTTCGTGTTCAAAATTATAGTATCATCATCGCTTGATGAACTCGTTTCCAAGGCTAAAATCCGTGCCTCCAATGCCTTGTAGGCCGACAACTCTTCTTTTAATGCTTCAATTTGAGCTTGTTGTTCTTGCACAGCTTTTACCAATACCGGAATAAAATCATTGTAACGCACACTCATATACCCATTGTCATCGGTGGTGAGTAACCCTTGGTCGTCATAGTTCAAGGCTTGTAAAACTTCCTTCAAATCTTGGGCAATAAAGCCTATTTCCCGTGTTTGCTTCTCATTGTCCTTTCGTACATAATCTACCGGAGTCAATTTTTCAATCATATTCAAGCCATAAGACAACGGACGGATATCATTTTTCCAGCGTCTATCAGAGGTAACCGTCCATGCTACTTGAACACCTGCATAGGTAATATTGGCATTTCCAATTTTTATTTGGTTGGATGCTGTACCGTTTGGCACTTGCGCATTGTAACCGATAGCGATATTATTGCTCCCGGTGGTAATACCAGTTCCTGAGCCATACCCGATGCCCACATTTAAGTTCCCCGTGGTATTGCCATTGAGTGCTTCTCCACCAAAAGCCGAATTATTAGCGCCAGTGGTATTTGATTTTAAAACTCTAAAACCGCTGGCTGTATTTAACCCACCAGAGGTATTCGCACCTAAAGCTAAAAACCCTGAAGCCGTATTTTGATAACCAATGGTATTGACATTTAAGGCAAAAGCACCCATAGCAGTATTCTCATAACCGGTAGTATTTGAGAACAAAGCCTCAAATCCACTACCGGTATTATAACTGCCTGTAGTATTACTATATAAGGAAACATATCCAAAAGCAACATTATTATTTCCTCCTGTATTGTTAAGAAGCGTGTTCACTCCTATAGCTGTATTAGAAACACCAGTTATGTTTGCAGAAAGTGCGCCATTACCTATTCCGGTATTATAATTACCCGTAGTATTTGAATTTAATGCGCTATTACCTACTGCGGTATTAAAATCGGCCGTATTATTTTCTAAAGCACCTTGTCCAATAGCAGTGGTGTTATTACCTGTGGTGTTTGAGGCAGATGCCCGATACCCAAAAGCCGTATTGCCGCTGGCCGTGGTATTTAATTTTAACGCCTCAAACCCTGTGGCGGTGTTTTCTGCACCTGTGGTGTTTGAAGACAAAGAGAGAACTCCTGTAGCGGTGTTAAGCGTCCCTGTGGTATTCGCAAACAAGCTGCGATAGCCAACCCCTGTATTGCTACTGCCTGTATTATTGTAAAGGGACTCCCTCCCAAAGGCACTGTTTTCGATTCCTGTGCTGTTTGAAAACAATGCAGCACCTCCTACGGCGGTATTACCGCTCGCGGTAGTATTATTAAAGGAAGCACCCACCCCTACCGCGGTATTGTAGGAACCCGTATTTAAGGACAAGGCCTGCTCCCCCATAGCGGTATTATAGTTTCCGGTGACATTATCTTTTAGCGCAAGATATCCATTAGCGGTGTTTCCATTACCGGTGGTATTATTCTCTAAGGAAAGAACCCCTGTGGCCGTGTTTAGGGTCCCCGTGGAATTTAAAAATAAGGCTCGAAAACCAAGTGCTGTATTACTACTGCCTGTATTAAACACAAGGGCCTGCCTTCCAAAAGCACTGTTCTCGATTCCCGTAGCGTTTGTATACAAGGCATTATATCCCACGGCGGTATTTCCGGTTGCTGTTGTATTGTTATACGCAGCACCATGACCAAAGGCTGTGTTTTCTACTCCTGTTGTATTTTGACGTAAAGCACCAAATCCTCCCGCTGTATTGTTACTTCCAGTGGTGTTATAAAATAAGGCGTCCATACCCAATGCTGTATTCCGAATTCCTTCTGTATTTAAGTAGAGTGTATTGATACCCATGCCTGTATTGGAGTGTCCAGTGGTATTGGTAGCTAAAGCATCGGCACCCACTGCTGTATTAAAACCAGCGGTACTTACACTACCAAGTGCATTCCAACCTATGGCCGTACTATAGCTGCCCGTTTCATTGGTAGTTAATGCCTTAAACCCATAGGCTGTATTCCCATTGGCTGTTGTGTTTAACCTTAAGGCCTCGAATCCTGAAGCGGTGTTTTCGGCGCCTGATGTATTTGCCTGTAATGTATATGCTCCCAATGCAACATTCCCCTCACCGTAATTATTTGCCAGCGCAAAAGATCCGACTCCAGTAATATCATTTGCCCCATTAAATCGTAAGGCGTAATACCCTAACGCCGTAGTATAAAACCTCCCTCCACTCCCAGAGGCGTTTGCTCCCACAGCGGTATTGTACTCTCCACCAGTGTCAAGTGTATTTATTCCTATGGCCACATTGTTAGAACCTGATAAATTGGAAAACATACTTTCACTTCCGATGGCGACGTTAGCAGATCCTGTAGTGTTGAAAAACAAAGTGAATTTGCCTACCGCGATATTGTCACTTCCACTAGTATTATCTTTTAACGCATAAGAACCTAGCGCTGAATTATTAGAACCAACCGTATTGTATAACATTGAGACTTGGCCTACAGAAGTGTTGTAATTATTTGAACCATCGTCAGCGTTTCCAGCACCATTGCCCAAAAAAACCGAGGTATTATCGGACTTCCCATCCAACAAATCATCTATCGCTTCAACTGTACCTCCACCTCCAAAAGGGACCCAGGTGGTGAGGGCATTGTCCCAATAATAAAATCCTTTAGCTGGGGTTCCGTCTCCCGTGGCATAAATCAACATCCCATCTTGCACGGCTGTGGGGTTGATAGCTGGGTATTCGTCTACCTTGGGTATTAGAATACCATCGGTATTTGACGGCGTCGCTTGGTTGCTCGCTTGTATTTCTAGCTGTGCATTGGGGCTTGTGGTACCAATACCCACTTGTGCCGCAGCAATGAAACAATTGAACAGTGCCAATACCAATACAGTAACTTGTAAACTTCTTAATTTCATAATGACATCTTTTAAATGCTGATTTTCTACATGTTATACAGAAAGAAAATCATGTGTATAAAGATATCTATCCACCATTCACGTGTCAACCACATGATGATGTGGTTTTTTAGTTGAAATCTCTCAATTTAAAGCGAATTTCGATAAATTCTAAGCTACTGGTGAAGAATTTTGCATTCGATTTACTAGAAGGAGTACTTAAAGTTCATTATTGAAAGACTTCTTTATTAGCTCTGCCTTACTGTTGATATCTAAGAGGTTGTATATATTCTTGATATGGCTTCTAACAGTATTTAACGACACAAACAACTCGTCTGCTATAGCTTTATAGCTTTTTCCTGCGACGATACCATTTACAATTTCCATTTGACGATTGGTTAACACATTATCTCGTTCGCTTTTGGGCATATAAAAGTTTGCGATTTTTCTAGCGATTGAGGGTGACATATACGAACCTCCTTCATGTACTACAGACACCGCCTCTGAAATTTTTTCAAGGGATACTCTTTTAGATACATATGAGCACGCGCCATTTGACAAGGCTTTAAAAATAATATCAGTTTCCTCAAACGTAGTGAGCATGATAATGTCTATGGCTGAACATGCTTTTTTTATCAGCGGAATTCCTTCGACTCCAGAAATTCCCGGTAAGTTGATGTCTAACAACAGAATAGAAGGAGAAACGGAAAGCTGGTTTAGATCAGTTAAAAACGACTCTACTGAATTGGATACAACCACAATGGTTGTATTGGGTATTTGATCAAAATAGGATCTCAAACTATCTTGTATCAATACGTCATCTTCAATTATGGCCAGATGGATACGGTTCATTGTTTCATTAGTAAAGAGATGCTAAAGTTAATTACTTCTAAAAGTTATACAATAACATCTTCATGTGGTTTTTTTTATACTATAAATGGCAATTCAATTTTAATTTCATAGCCGTTTTCCTGTTGAAATTCAATGGTAGCACCAATCTCTTTGGCGCGAAGTTTCATATTGGAGGTCCCCAATCCTGTCGACTTTTTAACCTTAAAACAACTGCCGTCATCGCGAATAGAGATGAATCCTTTTCCGTTGATATTGGCTACTTTCAACCAAACATTTTTAGCATTTGAATGTCGAATGACGTTAGTGATTGCTTCTTTATAAATGAAGAAAATATGCTGTTTAATAGTAACCGACAGTTTTTTATTCAAATTAAGAGCTTCCTTTTCTATATGAAAACGTATACCCTTTGGAAGTAAAAGTTCTTCGGCCAGTTCTTCCATACGCTCGAGCAAATCTTGGGTGCGATCTCGCCGATTGTCGATGCTCCAAACCAAATCTCTCATACTTGATATGGCATCACGACTCAATCTAGCAATCATCTGTAGTTTACTTTTTTCATCCTTGTTAGCTTTCACCTCTAAAAGTTCAGATTGCATGGCAATACCAGATAACATAGACCCGAGATCATCGTGCAAATCACTCGAAATCTTTAAACGCAATCGTTCTACGGCAAGCAATTGCCTAACTCTAAGTCGATACAACCCATAAATTATGCTGGCAATACTTAGTAAGCACAACAATATAAACCACCATGTCTTGTAAAAAATAGGACGTACACTGATGGGGATTTGCAAGGTGTTTTCTTGAAATCCGTTGTTCTCCTCTAGGTTTTTAACATTCAACACATAATCGCCAGCAGGTAATCTATTGTAGCGCACATACGGATTGGTTCCCTGGAAAAACCATGATTTTTCAAATCCTTCCAATTTGGTAACATATTGATTGGCATGGTTTTTAAAATAGCTAGGGATGGTCCAATTCAATTGAAAATATTGATCGTAAGGTGAAATGATGATAGGTTCGGGATTTTTATAGGTAAAATCGGTCACAAGCACGTCATTTTGCTTAGTATTGTATCGGGTCAATGCTGTAAATCGAAGTGGTCTGACGCTCACCTTTTCTACTAAATCCTCAGGATTGAACTGATTGATACCGTTCATTCCACCCATAAAATATCTGCCATTTCTAGCTTTTAGAAACGATGTATAATTAAACTCATTATGCGTAAGCCCGTCTTCTTCAAAGAAATTTTGGAAAGTTTCAAGCTCAGAATTAAAAAGTGAAAGTCCTTGGTAGGTACTAATCACCAAATAGTCACGATCAAAGGGCAAAATACCCACAACATTATTGTTGGCCAAACCTTGTTCTGTAGTGTACATCAAAATTCGTTTTTCATCAGGGAACAAATGGGCCAAGCCACCACCAAATGATCCCAACCACAAACTGCTGTCCTCGCTCTCGTGAATGGTCATAATATTATTGTTATTTAGCGGAGGGTTTGAGCCAATGTGGTAGTGCTTTTCTACGGTTCCATCTAGATTTACTTTTAATAAACCATCATTGATGGTACCTATCCATATCCTATTAGGCTGTTCACTTTCCAAAAAATATCTAAGATGCAGAATATTCTCGTACGAATTTCCTTTGAAAACCAATTCACTTTTACCGGTTACGGGATCAAATAATGTCAACTTCGATAGTGTAAATCCGAATAGTAATCTACCATCTTTCAGCGTAGTGATCGGATTGGGACCTGTGATATTCAACCTTGAAGTGAATTCTGGAAAAATAGTAGTATGCCCATCTTTCAATCGAATCCGTACGAGCGATTCATTTACGGTGTACACATATTCTTCATTCAAATCTGTAGTAAAAAATCGTGCACCAAATAAAGGGTTTACCGTTTTTGGATACGTTCCCCATAACTCAAGAGATTTTAACTGATTCCCTCTTTCATCAAAAACGACAAGAATTTTATCCCGCTCACACATAGCGATAACTCTGCCATCTTGTGTTTCAAAAATACTGCGCATACTATTCCCCCAACCTTTTTCATCCGATCTAAACAATTGCTTGAAAACATTGGGTTGTATATTTATTTTCACCAAGCCATTATCGGTAGCCACCCATAAGAGGCCGTCGTGGTCTATAAAGAATTGTTTGATACTCGTAAAATCGAGCACCTCCTGCATCGTCATACTAACATCGGTTACCTTTCCATCGCGATCCATTTTGTACAAAAAAACATCTCCAGCGAACCATAAATTTCCTTCAAGATCTTCTATCGCGTTGGTTATGTTTTCTGAGGTATCTAAGATTTTAAGTGTTTGTTCTGATAGTGAATCCCTTTTATAAATTCCACCATTAATTGGAAAGAAGTAGCCTGTATTTTTGGCATCAAAAAACACATTGCCACCATAATTGGTGTCTGCGTTAATGGGTTCCTCCTGTATTTTATCTAATAGCTTATTTGAAGACGGTAATATTGTAGTTTGTGTAGAGGTACTTTCCTTCAAATGATCCCACCATTCCAAGTTATATATCGTTTGTAGGTTACCCTTTTCAGTATAACATCGTGTTCCTCCTTGAATGGTGGTCCACCAGAGATTATGATTTCCGTCGGAAACCAGTTTTGTAAATTCTCGCTTGGCTCTTTTTACACTATCAATCAATTGAAAGGTATTCTGTGTGTCTAATTTCTGAAGGTATTGCTGTGTGTTTGTTTTGTCTGACGTCCAATGGTTTTCTGAAACAATCCAAACCTGTTTTTTTTGATCGATGTGCAATTCGATAACACCGCCTTTGATACCTTGTTTTTCGTCAAATTTTTGGATGACATCATTCTCAATATTGAGTCTAAACAAGGTGTTGTTCGCAACATACCATATAAAATTAGGATGGTGATACAGTGTATTATGCCGTGTGAGTATTTCTTTACTAATAAAGTTGGGATTATTGGGATCACTATTGTACTGCTTGTAAGAATAGCCATCATACTTTATCAAGCCTTGAGACGTTCCAAACCACATAAATCCGAGGCTATCCTGAGCTATAGAAGTTACATCTCTAAATGGCAAACCTTCATTGATGGATAATGGCTCCATTTGAGATAACGTTTGTGCACTGAGCTGCACAAAAGAGATGCACAAACAAAGAGCAAACAATTTTAATATCCGTAACCTATATTGGTAAGTCCCCAAATTGCTATTTAAAAGTTCGATATTGCTTTAATATAGTTAAATTATACTTCAGTCATCTTGTTTTTCTGTAACAAAACGCTCCAATGAGTTACCCTGTATTTCATAGTACAATCTAGTCAAAAATTAAGCCCCTTCCAACATCACGCGAATGATTTCGCTTAAATGGTATAATTCACACTAACATGAATCCCCAAGAGCTGGTATTTTTCACAAGCTGTATATACTGATAAGACTTAAACCACACGAAACGAATTTCTTATATTTAATAATCTAGGAGATTGGGTAAAAGCAATAGGCTATATTCAAGGTGAAAAAGACCTTCACCTACATGCTAACATTGGAGACATTGCTCATTTCAATTAAAAAAACTGAAACACAAAATTAGCTGTAATTTATTGTCGTTGAATGGTCTTCGTCCAGCTCGCCATTCTTGCTCATTTCCTCATCGAAATTCAACGCAATTTTGTTATCTTTCGACTTCTGCGGGAAGAATCCTGTAGATTTTTCCGCAACGAGCCATACACAACATCGTTCGCACCAATTTGAACAAAGAAATGAGTAAAAATTTAATAGCACTTATTTTAATTTTTATGACAACTTGTGTAGTTGTAAATGCTCAAGCATCTGAACCTCTTGAACTTGTTCAAAAAGTTTTTACTGACAAAAAGTTTGCTAAAAGGACAAATAAATATTCTACTGGAGAATATAAAGGTCATCCGAATGCCAATGACTTATCAAAAGACACAAAACTATACTTTAGAATTCTGGATGAATCCGAGAGTACTGCTGTGATAAATGTCACAATTTTAGACAGTCATGGAAATGGTTTTGACGCTTATACTCATCTTAAAAAAGACAAAGACTGGAAAATAGAAGCATTTAGAGCATTAGCAATGACCGGATTAATGGAAAAAGCGTTGTTGGAAATGGAAAAATTGACGGAGGAACAAATAGCTACTTTAATTCAACAAGATAATGAATCATTTAAATCAAAAGAAGACTTCTATCAACAATTAGAGAATATCAAATTAACTTTAGCATTGGACGATACCATAATCGAACACTTTGAAAAAAATCGAGAGAAATTTGAGGAATTGAAAAATGAACTTCAAAACACAAAAGTTGATAAAAAAGAGCAGTCATACAGAAAAATAAATTTGGGAAAGCAAATCAAAACAGACTATAAAAAACTTCTAATCAATACTATTTCAACTTCCTATAATTGTGAAGGTTGTTTTGAGTTCTTGATTGGTGGAATGATTGACAATACTGTTGGATATTTGTATATCCCAAATGAACAAAATGTACCAACACTGAATCCGAGCAGAATTATTATGATTAGAAAAATTGGAAATGGATGGTATTTATTTAAAACAACATAAAAAAAACTGGTACTGACACCATGTATCACTAATTGCATGGTCTCGCCTACTTCTGAAAATTTCCGAACGCACAGTTCTCAGTTCGAGCTGGTTTATCACTTATTTTCAGTTTGTTGTGTACGTTCAATATGATGTATTAACCCACGCAACTACTCATAGCTGAGACCTTGCGTAACTATGAAAAAAATCCGTGTTAGAATGAAAAATCTAATAATTTTAATTTCAGTATTAATTGCAAATGTCGCTTTTGGACAACCAAATCCTCAAGAGGGTTACCCAGAAAGAATAAAAGCTATCACAGAGCAATTAAAAACAGATTCTTTAAACTATGAACTCATTTGGGAAAGACTAAATATGAAAGTAAATCTTATGGGTGGGTTTGATGGACAAGACGAGATATTTTCTCTAAAAAGCGATTCAATAAAAATTGCAAAAATAAGAGAACTTTATTTTGACGAATTCAATACAGATTTTAATAAAATCTATAAAAACATTATTAAAGAAAAAGTTTATGATATTGTTGAGGAAGGCGATTTTTATCTAAACCGAATATGGTTTTATTACCACATGGGAGAAATTGAAAAAGCCATTGAGGATGCAAAATATTTAAGAGATTCAGCTTCTTATTCACGTTATTGGCGGAGAGGCGACTATTACAAGAATTGGGCACTGTACTCGCTATTCAATTTATATGTCATAAATGACCAGTACCTAGAAGCTTTAAGGGCAATAGATACTATGCTGGAAAAGAAAAAAAATAAAAATCCCAAAATATATTTTACTGGTCATGGTAGTTCATTAAGTTTTGGACACAAAATTCGTC
The DNA here is from genome assembly GCA_018222875.1 of Algicola sp. Taxonomy (GTDB): domain Bacteria; phylum Bacteroidota; class Bacteroidia; order Flavobacteriales; family Flavobacteriaceae; genus Psychroserpens. The sequence goes on along the minus strand of JAAEZL010000019.1, from coordinate 26,698 downwards.
TATTTGAGCACTTCGATAAAAAAGATAAAATTATTCCTTTTCTCAAAGAAAGCTGTTCGGAACACTTTAATTGGTATTTTGAAAATACTGCGAATTCAAATGATTATTACATTAAAACTGCCAAACATCAAAGCTTCTATTTTTTGAAACAATTGGTTGACTATATGAAAGCATACAATGACAAAGAGTTACCGAAATATGAAAAAATCTATAAACAGTTACGTTATCAATTGAATAAAAATTATGAAACTATAAATCCAAATATTAGCGATAAGGAATTAAAATTAATAGTGTCTCAAATATAAAGGAAACTATCAGCGACACACTACATCGCACATGCGTAATACAGGCGAAAGTGTTATATTTAAAATGATGAACTCCTAACACGAATATTGGCAATTTGAGAGTAACACTCAGTGATAATAGCAAGAGATAATTTGGATGTTGAAATTGAACTAAGTAATACTGACAAATAATTGTTGCCTACAACAATGTTTATGACTAATTAAAAAAATGAAGCAAAGCTTAACTTACTATATAACCCTATTAGTTATTAAGCTAAAAGGTATCAAAAGAAACTTTAGCAGTGATCCAATAGATTTCAAAAAAATCAGAAAAGAAGATGTCCAACAACCAAGCACTAGTTTTTTCAAAAAAAACATATTACGGACGTTTCATATTTCGGACTCATTAATTACAGAAATTGGGTTAGACCAGAGCTTTGACAAACTGTTAATTTTCATACCCGGAGGCGCATTTATTTCTGGGCCTGCACAACATCATTGGGATACGGTAAAAGAAATCGCAAAAAAAACGAATCATAAAATTTGGCTATGTAATTATCCAAAAGCTCCCGAAAATCAGATAACGAAAATTTCTGAAAATATAGATAATATATACGCTTCAGCTTTAAAAATTTATCAAGCAAATCACATTTCCTTTCTAGGAGATTCAGTTGGTGCCACTTTAACAACTGCATTAATTCAGCGGTTAATTATAAACAAAATAGAATTGCCAGCTCAAATAATTCTTGTTTCTCCTGTCATGGACGCAAGCATGTCTAATCCAGAAATAGCAACTTTAGAAAAGGTAGATCCAATGCTTTCAAAAACAGGCGTGCTGAGTGCCAAAAAGATGTGTGCTGGTAATAAGGATTTGAAAGACCAAATAATTTCTCCTTTGTACGGGAGTTTTGAAGGGTTTCCAAATACAATTTTATTTCTCGCTCAAAACGACATTATGTATCCAGATGCAAAATTAGCTGAAATAAAGATGAGAAATAACCATATCAACATTGAAGTGATTGAAGGAAATAACATGCCCCATATATGGCCTTTTCTACCGATAATGAAAGAAGCCAAAACCGCTTTAAATAGCATAATCAGAATATTAAAAACCAACCACATCAATGTAAATACTAAATTGCTCAGATGGTAAAGACCAGGAAAATCCCCTATAATTTATTATCTTAGTGTCAACGGAAATATGTAAGCTCAACAGCTCGTGTTTTTCACGCGGAATATTAGCCACATACGCTCGCTGTATATCCGCAACAAACCATACACAATTACGAATAGCGTTGCAGTACATTTAATAAAAACCTGAAATATGATACGGAACTATTGGAATGAAGAGTGGAAAGTCATTGAATTTGACGATGGAATTGCCGAAAATGAACATTTTAAAATCTCAAATTACGGACGAATTTTAAACTGTAAAGGCGACACCGAAACTGAAGTTAAAAAATCATACATCAATGGCTATCAAAATCTTCCGCTAAAACAAAAAAACGGAAAATCTACCAGCAGATACGTTCACAAACTTGTGGCTGAACATTTTCTTAAACGGAACGATGGCATTTATGTCATCCATCTAAATTATGACAAAACCGATAATCATGTCGACAACTTAAAATGGGCGACCAAAAGAGAAAAGGAACTTCATCAATTCAACAATCCGAATTGGGAAAAAGTTGTGCAAAAAAGAAGTAAAAATATCGGAAAACTAAACGAAGGAAAAGTAAAAATCATAAAACGCCAGTTGAAAAACGAAAAGAACAGAATCAATATGATTGCTAAACGTTTCGGAGTTTCAGACACCCAAATCCACAGAATAAAAAAAGGCAAAAATTGGAGTTCCGTCACTGAATATTAATCAATACATACACTCCAACAATGGCTTTGGTTCATTTCGGCTGAATGATACTCGTTTACTATTACCCTACGAAGCCAAAGCCAAGACCTTTGTAGGTGATTCTTAAATGAACCATCAAGTGAAAGCATTAAGAATAAGTCTTATTGGAATTTTTACTCTAACTGCAATAGGAGCATTCTTATCCGCTGTTTATTTAATTTGGATAACGGCCTTTGGAGTTGGTTGGAGCGGAAAAAAAACGAGTCTGATTGAAATAATTTGGATGTGGAAAGGCGTAATTCTCATAACAATCTACTCGATAATAGCGAGTATTGGTCTGGCCAGAAAGAACAAAATTGGAATTGTTTTTGGTTATACAATTCCCTTTATATGTTTACTCTACCCAATCATTGATTATAGTATGTTTGGTTCGAGTTCTAATGATAACATAACAGTATATGATTTGCTAATCACATTGATATATCTAGGACTACCAACATTCGTTATTTTTGGAATTACTAAATTGAAAAAATCAGTTACCCAACTAAAATTGGCTGAATACATTCTAATTCTTGTGCTAATTTTATGTTTATTTTTATCATTCAAATTCATATAGGAAACATGAAAACCATATTATTCATTTTATTATTCTCATCTATGTCAATGATGACATTTGCACAAGAAAAGAGAGTTATTTCGCAAATTGATTCAACAAAAACTCCCGAACTAGTATTAATTCAAGAATTGACTGTAAAAGCACCTATCGATTCGGTTTGGAAAGCTTATACCACAAAAAAGGGTTGGGAAAACTGGGCTGTACCTCTCGCAGAAGTTGACTTAAAAGTTGGTGGCGTGATCAAAACAAATTACAACGAACAAGGAAAAATTGGAGATAGTACAACAATTGTTACTCATATTATAAATTATGTGCCAAAAAGACTGCTAACTCTTCAAGCCGAAATAACTGATAATTTTCCTGAATTTATGAAAAAAGACGCCAAAGATTTTTACAATATTATTTATTTCGATGAATTAGAAAATGGCCAAACGACTATTAAATCATTTGGAATCGGTTATAAAAACAATCCAAAATATCTGGCATTGATGAACTATTTTATTCCTGCAAACGAAAAAACTTTAATGAAGTTAATAGCTTATTTAGAAGAGGATTGAAAAATTAAAAACTTCAGACAAGAACCTGTATCGTTTATGATGACAAGTGTTTAAGACAAAGTTTTTGTGCTATAAGTTACTATCTTAGTCTTAAAATATTTAAACAAAGTAACTTACGTTTTTCCTAGGAACGTCAGTTGAACAAGCAAGCGGTGATTCCGAAGCAAATCATTCATAAAACCTTTACCACACAGATGACGAAAAGAATACTCAAAATAACAATCCTTCTCACTTTGATTGTAAGTTGTTCGCCTTTAAAGCGATTAAAGACAGTAACACAAGGAAAGGTTGAACAAAAACAATATTTGGAAGAGATCCCATTTCATTATGACTATAGTTCAATAATTATAGAAGTAATGATTGATGGTCAGGCATATAATTTTATGTTTGATACAGGAAATGATTTAACAAGTATTGATAACGAATTAATATCGAAAATCAACACTAAATCTAATAATGTCAGTAATGAAATCTCTGATGCTAGAAATATTAAAAGCAATAATGAATACATTTCTATTGATAACATTAAGATTGGAAATATTCAGTTCACAAATATTGGAGCACAAATATTCGACCACTCGCCATTTGAACAAGTGTTTAGTTGTGGTCATAAAATTTCAGGAATCATAGGAAGCAACCTTATGAGAAAAGCCATGTGGCAAATCGATTATAAGAATAAAGTTATAAGATTTGCGGACCAAATAGAGGTTTTTGACCTATCAAATACCTATAAATTCAAAACGAATTCAGGAAGATATGGCGATGCCAAAATTGCGATTAAGCTGAATGGTATTTCTTCCGATTATACGTTTGACACAGGTTCTTCAGGTTTCATTTCAACAAACTTAAAAACTTTCGAAAATTTAAACGCTACCAACACAATTCAGAGCACAAAGGCTTTAGTTACTGCGTTCACAGCAAATAGTGCTAGTTTAGAAGAAAAAATCTATGGTTATATAGGCGATATTCAATTAGGTGCTATTCACATTCAAAATAAAATCGTCGGATTTGGCAAAAACCAATCTAATTTGATCGGTAATGAGTTTTTAGAAAATTATTTAATCACTTTGAATTGGAATGACGAAATTTTTTATTTGAAACCTGTAAAGGAAGTACTTAATAATGAACTAAGTAAATATGAATACACATTTGCTCCTAATTATGTCAGTAATAAATTTTCGTTTTTCAATCAATGGGAAGACCATAAGCTTACTAGTCCAATCAAACTAAATTCAGAAATCATATCCATTAATGGTATTGAAGTGAGGAACCTAACTAATGAGCAATTATGTGCTATTTGGAAGCATCAGAAGAACGATATCTTAACGGAAACTGTAGAGATTGAAATTTTAGAAAATGAGGTAAAGAAAAAAATAGCATTGACAAAAAAACAACTACTTCCGAAATAAATGCGCTCGTCAACCAGGTGAATCGCTTATTGCGGTAATTGGATACGTGGAAGAGTTTCTATTAAAAATTGCTATCTTCAAAACTTGGAAAGCATTACTGGTTTAACAACCATCCGTTCGCAAAGATATTGTCATAATTATAAGAAATGATGAAAATTACATATTCAAAAGACCGTTTAAATAGTAATTATAAAATGGGAATATGTTTCACAGCCTTAGGAATGGTTCTCGTGTTCCTATCTTTTAGTATTTCAGAATGGAATGAATTCCCACTGTTTTCTATTGGAATTGGACAAATAGCGGCTGGAATTTTCATGTTTGTTATGTATTATACTAAACACAGAACACAATATTTGACACTGAAAAATGGCGAATTAACAAAAAACACGCTATTTCCTAAAACTATAAATCTGGCTGAAATCATATCCATAAAAGAGTTTGCCGGAAACTTAAAATTAAGGACTGAAAAAACTGAACTTACTATTGATACTCAAATTATTGAACAGCGTTCTCTCATAGCTTTGAAAACAGAATTAAACAATTACGGTGGGAATAAAAATTGGATTCAGGAGTAACTTACACAGTTCAATGCTTGTAATACACAACTTTAAACATCTTTAGATAAAATTCAATATATTTAAAACACGGAAAAATGACGTGAAAACACGCCAGATTTCCATCAAAAATCCAGTTACATACGCATGCTATTCATCGGCAACAAAACAAACAAGAAGACGTTGACAGAGATGGCATATAACTCAAGAAAACGATGAGACATAACATATTGGTTGCAACCTTCATTTTATTAAATACGGTTATTTACGGTCTAAACTCAAAGGAAGCACTTAGAGTGGGTGTCATTGGTTTAACGCACACACATGTTCATTGGATTTTTGGGAGTGAACCACGTGGTGATATAGAAATTGTTGGAATTGTAGAACCTAATACCGAATTAGCACAACGCTATGCAGATCAGTACAAGTTTTCAATGGAATTAGTATATGATTCCATAGATGAAATGCTTAATAAAGTAAAGCCAGAAGCCGTAACTGCATTTGGTACCATATACGAACATTTAGAGGTGGTGGAAGCAGCCGCACCCAGAGGCATTCATGTGATGGTAGAAAAACCGCTGGCGGTTAGTGTGGAGCACGCAAAAAAAATGCAAAGCTTAGCCGAAAAGCACCATATTCAATTATTAACCAATTACGAAACAACTTGGTATCCCACAACACATAAAGCTTACGAATTGGCCAAAAAAGAACAAAAAATAGGTGAACTTAGAAAAATAATGGTGCATGATGGGCATAAAGGTCCCAAAAAGATTGGCGTAAATGAGGAATTCTTAGAGTGGTTAACCGACCCGATACAAAATGGTGGTGGTGCAGAAGTAGACTTTGGATGTTATGGTGTTAATATATTAACTTGGTTTATGGATGGTAAAAGACCAAATTCCGTGACAGCTATTGCTCAACAATTACAGCCAGAAAATAATCCTAAAGTAAATGATGAATCTATCATTCTTTTACAATATGATCACACCGTGGCAATAATTCAAGGATCTTGGAATTGGCCTATTGGCAGAAAAGATATGGAAATATACGGTGTTGATGGCGTCATCTATGCCGACAATAGAAATGACTTACGTATACGAATATCAGAAGGTTATGATGGCTATGAGGAGGAGCAAATAAAGCTAAAAGAAAGAAAAGCACCTTATGATGATCCTTTTGCGCTTCTAGCAGCAGTGGTAAGAGGTGATATTAAATTGGAAGATTACGACTTAAATTCACTTGAAAATAACATCCTAGTTGTTGAAATTTTAGAAGCCGCTAAAAAAAGTGCTGAGCTTAATAAAACCATTCAGTTCAATGAATAAATGCATGAAGTACAACTACCAATTCAACCTCACACATTTTTTGCAACAGAACGACAATCATGTCATTTCTATTTTATATTTTGCACTCATGAATCTTTTAGATTTTGGCGCGAATGGTTGACGCGAATGCGCAGTATTCCGTCTAAAACTTGAAACAAACTAAATACAACCAGGTTGTAAACAATTTTAACTAAAGACAAAAACGAATGAAAAAAAAGACATTATTTTGCGGAATTCTAATTGGACTAATGATTTTCTCATCTTGCTCTAGCGATGATGATTCTAACTCAAATTCTCCATCAATAGTTGGCAGTTGGAAGCAAATAAATGAAATAGATTTTTGTTCAACAGGCAGTCAAGATGTCTTAATTCTAAATTCTTGTGAGCAAACTGGTAGATGGATTTTAAGTGATAATGGAACGTATACGCGTACGTTTTACGAACTTGTTGATAATGATTGTATTCTTGATTTTACCGACAATGGCACTTGGGAAATCAATAATGGAAATTTGACGATTACAAGTAATTTTGAAGGTTCTTTTGAATTTACCACTTTTGAATTAACGCAAAACACTTTAAAGATTGGAGCTGATGAAAATAGTGCTGATCCAGATCCTTGTAATGATGGCTTTCTGACAAGTTTTACTTTTGATTTTGAACGTGTAGATTAACAACTGAGTACAAGAACGTGATTAGTGTATTGCTAAGTTAGTGAGGCTAGAGAATTTTTCCTGCGATGGCTACCTCAGTCTGGAAAGGTAAAATAACCTCGTCGTTTTATGTCATTCACGTGAAACATCAGCATTAGACGCCAGCTAAAAACCCACAAAGACGTGCACAGGGAACTGGTATTCATAAACCATAAATAAATACGTTTGCCAGAATTCTAGGTGAAATGAACAAATTAGATTACAGTATATCATTAAGAGAAAAAGGGTTTTCAACCAACGAAATAAAAATAAAACTGAAAGAGCAAGGCTTAGAAGACTCTCAAATTCAGTATTATTTGAAAAAATCTGATGACATCTACTTAAATCAATTAATTCATAATAAAAAATCTAAGGCCAATGACAAAACCAAAAAAGGCATGAAGATTTTGGTTCTAATGGTTAGCCTAGTGCTTTTGACTAGTGTGTTTTTTGGCTATGCTCGGATAGGCATATTGGGAATCTTTATATTTTGGAGTTTAATTGGTTACAGTTCTTTTAGAAGATAATAAAAACTTGTTTCATGATAAACAGGAACTAAAAACGCATATAGCTCATAACCCTTTTATTAATATTCGGAAGAATCTCTCTTATAAATCGCTATCTTAGTTTTAACTGAATCGTTTCAACTGAGCAGCTCGTGTATGCACCGTGAAATGTGAAGCGCAGAAAAAACCTTAATTTCAACAGTCAATATTATATAAATTAAGTTAGGCAAGAATATGAATTTAATTGATAATTGGGAAGGTTATTATGAATATGGTGAAGGCTATACCCTACCACAGTTTGGCGAAAGAGTCAATATTTTAGTTAACCTTCAAGGAAGTAATGAAAGTTTTATCGGCACTGTAAAGGAAGAAAAATCGGATTATTCTGTACCTGCAGACGCTACTATAAAAGGCTTCTCTGAAAATGAATTTATCTCATTTGTAAAAAAATATCCTGTTCATCCTAGGTTAAAAACCTTAGGTGGTTCAGAAATCATTGTTGAAAACGGACAATTAGAAATTGAACATTACGGTTACATCGATCCAAAATTTGATGCGATTTATGGAACTTGGTCCATAACGGAAAAAAACGCAAGTAACATTGACTTTGAGCCTGAAACAGTATTTGGAACTTGGTTATTGAGACGCGTTAAATAAAAAAATGGTCTCGCACCAAGTGAGATTCGTTGTTTAGGTGATAATTACGAAGAAATTATCCCACAAAAGACTATCTTAGTCTCAACCTAAACATGAGATATGATTAAGTTCTTTAGACGTATAAGACTAAGACTGCTAACCGAAGGAAATATTGGAAAGTATCTCAAATATGCCATAGGTGAAATTGTGTTGGTTATGATCGGTATTTTACTTGCCTTGCAAGTAAGTAATTGGAATCAGGACAGAAAAGATCGTATCAGCGAACGTAAGCTTTTAGACAATATCCACAGGGACTTTATTCAGAATAAAATCGGTTTTGATTCTGTGAAATCAATTAACTATCGAAGTCTTGTAGCGTTGGATAGCATGATTGGTTTATTCCCTCTAAAGAAAGATAGCCTTAAGAATGCCACTTTTTGGAAATACTACGCAAAGATTCAAGACCATACTTACAATC
>JAAEZL010000019.1:1491-17785 GCA_018222875.1 Algicola sp. | reverse complement strand
CTTATAATCCTTATTCAAGCTCGGTTGACTTGGTCGTTAATTCTAATTCGCTGCAATTAATACAAGACGAAGAATTACAACAACCCCTAGTCTCTTGGAAGGATGTTTTAATGGACTATCAAGAAGAAGAAAAATTTTACTATAAAATGATGAATGACCATTTTTGGCCATATTGGAGGGAAGTATTAGGTTATTCAGGATTTGACAATGAGATAACGCTTACGGGCAGTTCTACCATAAAGTTTCAAAATTATATGATAGACAAAAGAAATTATTTAAGAGCTATTGTTACAGCCATAGAAGAGGAACCTATTGAAAATCATATTGATAAAATTATCCGATTAACTAAACCAAACAATGAATAAAAAGGTTTCAAAGTAATTAAAAACTAGATCGAGTCATTTGAATTACTTGTGTGACCCTTACCACTAGTTTAATTTATATAGTGATACCTAAAAAAACCTCGCGACGACCATGACAAAACGTTTGAATGTTATTTTATTTATTCTTCCAATTTTAATTTTTTCTTGCAAAGAAACAGCGGCTATTAAAATGAGTACAGAACGTGTTGTAGAGCTTCAGCCGAAAGTTGATTTTAAGGAATTAGAATCCGATTTCATGACTTGGTGGACTTATCATACTAAAAATATTTCATTATCATCAAACTTTATAGCATTAGACGAACTGTCCGACACGATTGAAAAGAAACAATTTTTAGAAAAACTAACAACAGGCACCTATATTCCTTTAAAGTTAAAGTCAAAAGAAAGCCTTGAGACATATCAACTATTTAAGCTTGATGCTACAGCTGATAACAATATTAGAAGTCCCATTAAAAATGAATCTCTGACGAATTATAACCATTTAAAAATGGAAGGCATGCCCTTTCCTGAATTTGAATTTACTGATTTAAAGGGTCATACCTACAATAACGACAATACAAAAGGTAAGACCATCATTCTAAAAACCTGGTTTATTAACTGTAAAGCTTGTGTCGCTGAATTTCCAGAACTCAATGAATTGGTCGATAAATACCAACATCGTGATGACCTCATTTTTATCAGTTTAGCCTTAGATTCTAAAACTGAATTAGAAGCCTTTTTAAAAGAAAAGCGGTTTAAATACAATGTCGTTCCAAATCAGAAAACGTTTATTGCGGACATATTAAAATTACAGATCTATCCAACTCATATCGTCATAGACAAAAAAGGCACAATCACAAAAGTCGTCAATAAGGCATCCGAGATGATATCACTTCTTGAGAAATAAAAGCTTTTAACCAACTGCTTTTTTCCAACAGTACGAATGTCAAAAAAAATGACTACAAAACTGTTACAAATCATTGTTATTCATATAATATCATAATACTGTGTATTCCTATAAATGACTATATTTAACTATTAGGAAAAATAAGAGCAACACAACTCACGTATTTACCACAGAACTTCAACCGGTGAAGTGATTTTTCATCCTGTAACTAAGTACTTTTGCGTTGTAACCAACTTGATTTTAATAATTATGAAACAGAAAGTCTTAAGTTTGACACTAGTGTTGATAGCAAGCGTTGTATTCGCACAAACATTGCCGAAAAAGATAAGCGAAACAGATTTTTCAATCGGGAAATCCATTACAATTGAATCCACCATACTAGACCAAACTAGAGACCTAAATATATACTTACCTCTAAATTATTCAAATGATAATTCAAATTCATATCCCGTAATTTATTTGCTTGACGGTTCAAAAGATGAGGATTTTATGCACGTTTCTGGTATCGTTCAATTTGGTTCGTTTCCGTGGATTAATATGCTTCCCGAGTCAATTGTAGTAGGTATTGGAAATGTGGATAGAAAAAAGGATTTTACGTTTCCTTCTCAAAATAAACTGGATCAAAAAGAATTTCCTACTTCTGGTAATTCCAAAAAATTTATAGCATTTATAGAAAAAGAATTACAACCATTTATAGCATCAAATTATAAAACCAACAAAGTCAAAACCATCATAGGGCAATCTTTAGGCGGACTATTAGCCACAGAAATATTATTTAAAAACCCAGAACTTTTTGACAACTATATTATTGTAAGCCCGAGTTTATGGTGGAATGATGAAAAGCTTTTAGATGAAGTAGTTACTAATTATGATTCAAAAAAAGCCATTTATATTGCAGGAGGAAAAGAAGGAGATGTTATGGAAAGAACTGCCAAAGAATTATATACTAAACTGAAGAAAAATCAAACACAGAATACACGATTGTTTTACGAATTTTTAGAAGACAAAACACATGGAGACGCTTTACATTGTGCTGTATATAATGCATTTGAAAAAATTTTCATTTCGAATACAAAATAATAAAGGACTACCACACCTTGATAAATTATTAAAGCAGTATTTAAAGGAAGACATTCACTTTCCAAAGTGAGCAACAAAGAAGCAAGAACAAGCTAAAAACAAGAGTGTACGACGTAACAACTTACTAAATCGATCATACAATGGAAGAATTAGACAACTATTTAGATAATCATTACATACATAGAAGTAATTGGTTAAGAGCAGCTGTTCTTGGAGCTAATGATGGTATTCTTTCAACAGCAAGTATTGCCATTGGAGTTGCGGCTGCTAGTGATATGCGAGAACCTATTATTTTGGCCACATTAGCCGGACTCGTGGCTGGTGCTCTATCGATGGCCGCTGGTGAATATGTTTCGGTCAGCTCGCAAACAGATGTTGAAAAAGCTGATATCGAACGAGAAAAGCAAGAACTCATGGAAATGCCTGAAATTGAATTACAAAGGCTGGCAGACATTTATGAAAAAAGAGGTCTAAAAAAAGAAACCGCTTTAATCGTGGCCAAAGAATTAACGGAACATGATGCCCTTGGCGCACACATAAGAGATGAATTAGGAATTAATGAAATTAGTCAGGCTAAACCTATACAAGCGGCATTTGCTTCTGGTGCCGCATTTACGGTTGGTGGATTACTGCCTTTTTTAGTAACACTCTTTCTTCCTATTGAGAGTATGGAGTACTCACTTTATGGCTTTGGGTTATTTTTTCTGATAATTTTGGGAGCACTAGCAGCCAAAACTGGAGGTTCAAGTATATTAAAAGCTATCATCCGCATTACATTTTGGGGAACTGTTGCCATGGGATTGACCGCATTCGTTGGTTATTTATTCAACGTGAATGTCGCTTAAATACAATATACGCAAGTTCTAGAAATAAAACTGTCACCATTAGCTATCATTTTAATTGTAAAAAGAAACGAAAACATGAAAAAAATAGTCTTACTATTAATGCTTGGAATTACGTATGTATCATGTAATCAAGGTCAAAAAAACAACAAGAGTTCGTTAAGTGACAGTCAAATAGCAAGAGAGGCTTTAACCTCGGAATTAGAGGCTATTCAAAAAAGTGGAAAAATCATCGGATTTGCAGTCGCTATGGTCAATCAAGATGGAGTTCTCTATGAGAAAGGTTTTGGTTTCAGCAATCGTGAAACGAAAGAAAAGTATACAACGCATACCATTCAGCATATAGCTTCAGTTTCTAAAACACTCATTGGTATTGCTTTAATGAAAGCAAAAGAACTAGGGCAACTAAATCTTGATGACCCAATTCAAGATTACTTACCATTTAAAGTAATCAATCCAAATTTCCCGGACGAAACCATCACCATCAGACAATTAGCAACTCATACTTCGAGTATCAATGATACGGATCAGTATATGAATAACGCTTGGATTCTTGTTAAAGACCAAGACCTCAGCAATATCAGTACGACTTATCATGATCAACAATTTAATCTACCTGAAAAAGATATGCCTATGGAGAACTTTCTTCAAAGCTATTTACAAAAAGATGGTCCTTATTATATAGAAGAGAACTTCAGCAACTTTAAGCCAGGAACACGCTATAATTATTCAAATGTAGGAGCCACATTGTGTGCTTTGATTATAGAAAAAGCCACAGGACAATCTTATGATTCCTTTACCAATCAATATATTTTAAAGCCATTAAATATGACGGAATCAGGTTGGTCATTAGCAGATGTAGATATCACTAAGCACGCTAAACTATATAGAAATGATGATTCAGTTCTACCAGCCTACAAAGCAATAACCTATCCTGATGGAATGTTGATTTCATCAAGTAGCGATATGGCGAAATATTTGATTGAATTAATTAAAGGGTACAATGGCGAAGGAACATTACTGAATAAAGAAAGCTATAAAGAATTGTTTTCGGAACAGCTGAAAGCAGAGAACTTTGACTCACGTAATGCAGAAAATCCTTATGATGAAGACTACAATCCGGCCATTTTTATAGGTCATAGTGCCTTGGGTTACGTCGGGCATTCAGGAGGCGATGCAGGAGTGGCGACATGGATGTTTTTTGACAAAGAGAAAAAAACAGGAAGATACATCGTTATTAATGTAGATATGGGTAATGACGAACGCGCGAGAGAATTAGAATATTATGCCATTTGGGATAAAATGAATGACTATTTTGACAAGTTCGACATAGAAACCCCTGCAGATAAGGCATTACATAAATAAAAGCAATAGCTACTTTCTACATTAAGGATACTTGTTCCTGAAAATTATCTTAGAATACCACGAAACGTTAGACGAAAATTGCTTGACACCCTTTCTTGAGACTATTCATTAATGACATTCCTCGTCATACTTTGCGCTTCATTTACGCTAAATTTCAGCTAAAGTGGTTCTCCATGGCAATCTAACCTGCTTTCTTATCATATTCTTATGGAAAAGGCTAATCTATCATTTGATTGCATCAACAATTCTTGTAATTAATAGCGATATTATAATGAATCAAAAAATTATATACATATGAAAATGAAGAATAAAGTCGTCATAATAACTGGTGCATCTAGTGGTATTGGAGAAGCTACCGCATTAAAATTATCAAAAAACGGAGCAAAGGTTGTATTAACTGCTAGACGGGAAGAAAAGCTGAAAGCCTTAAGAGATAAAATTAAATCTAACGGAGGCGATGCTTTAGTTGTAACAGGCGATGTTACTAAGCCAGACGATTTTAAAAATGTCGTTGACCAATCTATTAATACTTACGGTACAGTCAATGCCCTTGTAAACAATGCAGGTCTTATGCCTTTATCTTATGTAGCTAAACTAAAAACAGACGAGTGGAACACTATGGTTGATGTCAACATCAAAGGAGTTCTGAATGGTGTTGCTGCGGTACTTCCTACGTTAATTAAAAATAATGGTGGTCATATCATCAATATTTCATCTACGGCAGCTTACAAATATTTTCCAGGAGGTGCTGTCTATTGCGCGACAAAAGCTGCTGTTAAAATGTTTTCCGAAGGTCTACGACAAGAGTTGGCACCAGAACATAATATCAATATCACCTCTATTGAACCAGGTGCTGTGGATACAGAGTTACTCCATACAATCACTGATGAAGATATAAAAGAGCAGTTGTCTGGTATGAAAGAAATGACGAGGCTTGAGGCTGAAGATATTGCTGAAGCTATTTATTATGCTATATCTCAACCCGACCGAGTTAATATAAACGATGTGTATATAATGCCAACAGAACAACAATAAAAACGAAAAAACATGAGTCATAAAATAACAACTATAAACCCAACTTCAGGAAAGGAGATAACTTCTTATCATTATCTCTCTAACGAAGCCTTGGAAGACAGAATTCAAAATAGCCAATCGGCATTTTTAGATTGGCGTCACAAGAGTCTCGAACACCGAGCAAAAATAATTAAAGCTATTGGCAAAAGCTTACAAAAGCATAAGGATGAATTAGCCACCCTCATGACAGACGAGATGGGAAAACTTCTGTCTCAAAGTCACCAAGAAGTAGATTTATGTTCTGCCATTTGCGAATATTCTGCAGATAAAGGGCAGCAAGTTTTGCAAGATGAAGAGCGTGAGCTAATTAAAGGAGGAAAAGGAATCTTAACCTACCAACCCATTGGAATTGTTTACGGTATCCAACCATGGAATTACCCTGCATACCAAGTCGTTCGATATGCCATTGCTAGCCTAATGGCTGGTAACGCTGTATTATTAAAGCACGCTTCTAATGTCACAGGCTGCGGGCAACTACTTGAAAAAATCTTTTTAGACGCTGGTTTACCAGAATATTTGTTTCAAGCACTCATTGTAAGTCATGAACAATCAGATACAATTATCGAACATGACATAATTAGAGGCGTCACCTTAACAGGAAGCTCAGGCGCAGGAAGAAATATAGGTAAAAAAGCCAGTGCTGCCCTTAAAAAAGTAGTCTTAGAGCTAGGAAGTAATGATGCTTACATTGTTTTAGAAGATGCCGACCTTGAACTCGCTGTAGAAAAATCGGTACAAGGCCGTATTTATAACAATGGTGAAACCTGTATTGCCGCCAAAAGATTTATAGTCGTAGAGGCTATATATGACAAATTCAAGGATGCCTTTGTTAAAGAAATGAAAGCTTTGAAAATGGGTGATCCCAGAGCGGATGGTGTGGATCTCGGACCTATTGCTAGAAAAGATTTGCGAGAAACACTTCATGAGCAAGTAGAAAAGAGCGTTGCGAAAGGTGCTCAAATATTATGTGGTGGAGAACTACATGATGGCGACGGATTTTTCTATCCTGCTACTGTATTGGGAAATGTGACACCTGGACAACCTGCCTACGACGATGAACTTTTCGGTCCGGTAGCATCATTAATCAAAGCAAAAGATGCCGATGATGCCATGAGAATAGCTAATGATAGCAAGTACGGCTTAGGTGGAGGCATTTTCTCCAAAGATGAATCTAAAGCGACAAAACTAGCACGAGATTATTTTGACACAGGTATGGTATTTATCAATTCCTTTGGACTTGCTGATCCTGCCATGCCTTTCGGAGGTGTAAAAGATTCAGGGTTTGGAAGAGAACACGGTGGACTCGGCATGAAAGAGTTTGTGAATACCAAATCACTAATATTTAGTAAATAATTAAAATTTAAAATTATGAAAGCAAAGAACAAAACAGAAAATAACACAAAAGATAAAACGCCATATAATTCAGATGTTACGAAAGAAGATTTGAATATCTTGAATGAAAAAACAAAGCATATAAGAACAGATGGTGGTCAAGATAAGTACTTAAAAAATAGAGAAAAGCCTGTAGATTTTGAAGGTAAAGATTTAGATATTCCTGGAAGAGCACAATCCAAAGCAAAGCCTGATGGGAATCTCAGTGACGAGGAGAACCGTCACCATAGCCTAGGAAGTACAGACAATAGTCATCTCGAGAATAATTTCGAATAATAAGGTAAATCTTGACAACCGCGTAATTATTATATATGGAGAGTTAAATAAAAGTAAAATCTTTCTATTGAGACCAAAAGAAATCGCTAGTATAAGCTAGCGATTTCTTTTTATCAATTTATTAGTGAATGACACATCAAGACCTAGATGCATTATCAAGGGCTTCTCCGATTAGCGTAGATCCTTCTAAAATTTCAAAGGTGGTGTGATGCGGCGCATCATCATGTAACGACTTAACGAGCGTTTGAGCTACGTCATCTCTACTAATAGAACCACTACGGTTCAACTTCTTTTGGAGGTCAATATGACCAGTCCCTTTGTTATTGGTTAAACTACCTGGTCTTACAATGGTATAATTAAGTTCACTCGATTTTAAATATTCATCAGCATTATGCTTAGCTTTAAGGTAATCCTTTAATTCCTCGGCCTCTTCTGGATTATCTGCTCCCATAGAACTCAACATAACAAATTTTGAAATACCATGGATCTTTGAAGCTGCTATTAATTTCTTAGCGCCTTCTTGGTCAACTTGTACGACATTTTTTCCGCCAGAACCAGCAGCAAAAATGACTTTGTCAATTCCTTTCGTAGTGTGAGAAACATCATTTTCTAAATCACCCAAAACGGTATCAATTTCTTCATTTTTAAACTGTTCTATTTGCTCTTTTTTACGAACCATTGCCACCGGATTGAAGTATTGTGAGTTCTTGAGTAATCGTACTATTTTTTTACCTGTGGTGCCGTTGGCACCTGCTACTAATATGTGTTCCATTTGTCTTTTTTTACAAGATGCAACCAATCTTCAAATGGTATTGATTCATTAACCATTATTCTTGACTCTTATAACCCTGTGGTAGATTATGCGATAAAGTTGAAACTTGATTTGTGATAAAACAATCATAAAAACTTTTAAAATTAAAACTATTATCGTAATATTGCAATAAACAAATGAAGAGTTAAAATGGGATTAGCAAAAACCGAAATATTTACTGATGAACAAAATGAAATTGCTCTTTTTGCAAAAGTTTTTGGACATCCAGCAAGAGTCGCCATTTTACAACATTTATTTAAAATTAACACTTGTGTTTGCGGAGATTTAGTCAACGAGATTGGACTAGCTCAGCCTACAATTTCTCAACATTTAAAAGAACTAAAACATTTAGGGCTTATTAAAGGTAGCGTAGAAGGAACGAGTGTTTGCTATTGTATTCATCATGAAAATTGGACAGCTATGAAAGCGATTATGACAGAATTTCTCAATCAAGATGTATCTGGTAAAAATCAATGCTGTTAAAAAATTTGAACCTATTAATCGTATCATCGCAATAAACATATATAATTATGAGATTATCACAAGTAAAATCAGTTTTAAAAGAATTGGAAACTATCGGTTTTCAACTACCAAATGGAGAATTAGTGCCCAAACATTTCCACGTGACAGAGGTAGGTAAAATCACAAAGCATTTTATCGACTGCGGTGGAACTGTTAGAAACGAGGAAGTTGTTAATTTCCAACTGTGGAATGCTAATGACTATGATCATAGACTGCATCCAGACAAGCTTTTAAATATCATTGAACTCTCTGAAGACCTTTTAAACTTGGACGATTTAGACATTGAGGTAGAATATCAGGCAGAAACCATTGGTAAGTTCGGGCTTGACTTCAATGGCACCTATTTCTTGCTTACGCAGAAGCAAACGGACTGTTTAGCAAAAGATAAATGCGGAGTTCCAGCAGAAAAACCAAAAGTTGCACTCGCATCTTTAAAAGACGAACCTTGCTGTTCACCTGATGGTAATTGCTGTTAACCAATAAGCCTGTAGAAAAATGAACTCAGCAAGAGCAAGGTTATTTTCAGCCATTGAGAAAACCATAAAGGAATTACATCCTCTAGCTATTTCAAGTGAGCGCAAAGCTGTTTTGCAACCACTCATAGATTTTATCCAATCAAAGGTTCAAGACAATCAAGAAATCCGTCTTAACTTTATCTGTACCCACAATTCACGTAGAAGCCATCTATGTCAAATTTGGGCAAAAACAATGGCCTATTATTTCAATGTTAAGAACGTTAGTTGTTATTCGGGAGGAACAGAAGCTACAGCCTTATTTCCAATGGTTGCGGAAATTTTACAAAAATCAGGTTTTCAAATAAACACCATAGCCAACAACGAGAATCCTATATACAGCATAAAATATGCTGAAAACACCTATCCAATTATTGGATTCTCAAAAACATTTGATGACCATTTTAATCCTAAATCAGGATTTGCTGCGGTGATGACATGTTCCCAAGCCGACGAGGGTTGTCCGTTTATTGCAGGTGCTGAAAAACGTATTCCGATAACATTTGAAGACCCAAAGGCTTATGACAATACCGCACTTCAGGCAGACAAATATCACGAAAGAAGTGTGCAAATTGCAACAGAATTATTTTACGTTTTCTCTCATATAAATTCTTAAAAATGGGAATAAAAAAGTTAAGCTTTCTCGACAGACATCTGACATTATGGATATTTGTAGCCATGGCTTTAGGCGTTGGACTTGGCTATTATTTTCCAACCTTTCCAAGCATCATTAATTCTTTCAGTAGTGGAACCACAAATATACCGATTGCCATCGGTTTGATTTTAATGATGTATCCGCCTCTGGCAAAAGTCAATTATTCACTATTACCAAAGGTTTTCAAAAACACCAAAATTTTGTCTATTTCCCTTATTCTGAATTGGATAATTGGGCCTGTTTTAATGTTTATTTTGGCAATTGCGTTTTTAAGTGATTATCCAGAATATATGGTAGGACTTATCCTTATAGGTTTAGCTCGCTGTATTGCTATGGTTTTGGTATGGAATGATCTTGCTGAAGGAAGCAGTGAATATGGTGCAGGCTTGGTGGCACTTAACAGTATTTTTCAAGTATTTGCATATAGTTTTTACGCGTGGATTTTCATCACCGTCCTTCCTCCCTATTTTGGTTTTGATGGCGCTATTGTAGACATCTCTATAGGTACCATCGCAGAAAGTGTTGCTATTTATTTAGGCATTCCTTTTTTAATGGGCATAATAAATAGGTTTCTTTTAGTGACATTAAAGGGAGAGGAATGGTATACCAAAAAATTTATTCCTATAATTTCACCTCTCACATTAATCGCATTGTTATTTACAATTGTTGTGATGTTCTCACTAAAAGGTGAATTGATTGTAGAAATACCCATGGATGTTCTAATAATTGCTATACCGCTTTTAATCTATTTTACAATCATGTTTATCATTGGCTTTTTCTTTACCAAAGCCATGGGTGCCGAATATGACAAAACAGCCTCGGTTGCTTTTACAGCAGCAGGCAATAATTTTGAATTAGCCATTGCAGTTGCTATAGCTGTTTTCGGACTAAATTCAGGACAGGCATTTGCGGGTGTTATTGGTCCGTTGGTGGAAGTCCCTGCATTGATTTTACTAGTTCGTGTTTCTTTTTGGCTACGACAAAAATATTATTTCTAAACAAAAACTGACTCTCCAACAGACTGACAAAACATGCATGCCAGAATCTTGGTTAGATTTGGTAACAATAATTAATAGTCATGAAATTCTAAGATAAATGACTATCTTGTTAACTCGGTCGATTGTAAACAAAGACTTTAGAACGTTGGAGAAATTGCATATTGGCATCTTATAACATATTATAAAGAGACATGTTTGGTATATTTAAAAGGAAGCGACCTATTGCGTATTTATATCCAGAGTTAAAACCTGGTGATCGCATCAGGAAAATATTAACCGAATTTATCCTGCCCGAATTGGAACCTTTAGGGTTTCGTTTACTCAGTTCTGAATTAACGTTTAAACGAGATATCGGAGACTATCAGCACATTATATACTTTCAGAAAACACGAATGAATTATGGAAATGTTGTATGCAAATTTATGCCTCATTTAAGCATTGAGTCCACACGTTTGAAAAAATACTACAAAGAAATTGGTAGAAATATGACTGGAAATCTAAATCTGCATACTAGAGCAGCTGAATATTTAGAGTGTTGGAACAAAGAACTTTTGGACTATGGATGGTATGATTTAGTAAATTATGATAATCATGATGTTGTAGAGTCTCTGAAAAGTAATTTAATTAATTGTAGAATGGCATTCTTTAAGCACTCTGAAACTGAGACAGGAATTGTAGATTATATTATGAGCTTAAACTCCTACTACCCAGTCGCTCCTACGCTTTTTGATATATGCAAAATATATAACAATAAAGAAAAAGCTGAAGAAGTCATTAATTGGTTTAGAGATTTTCAAATGAACACAGACAAAGGTTTTGATGATGTCATTTTGCAAGCTGTGGCAGATAAAGAGACTGAATTAAAAAACTGGGGTTGATTGCAATTAACTATCAGGTATCATTTTAAAAGTCAATGCTCTAGGCACAAAATGTGAAGGAAGATGGTATGGTTACACAAAAGAAGACCAACTAACTGGAGGACATGTTATTTGGGAAAAGTTGTAAGGTCAAAAAAACAACTCATCAATAATAATCCACAATTCAGCCATCTTTAATTTGGATTTTTTCTATTTAAATTGAATTTTGCTAAAGAAATTTCAGTTTTCACTACGTTTCTAAATAGTATATCGTGATATGAAAAAGAAAATACTGAGAATATTACTACTAGTAGGCACCTTAGTTTCCTTGTACTTTGTGCCATGGATTTTAGTGTGGGCTTGGATTTTGCCTTTACCAAATACAGTTCAAGAACAAGTAGATGAAGCTATTGGTCATGGGTTTGATGGCATGATTGTTTATGTAGACGAGGCTGGCAAACCACCAGCATTTTATTCAGGTGGCTGGAAAGATCGAGAGAACAAAATACCTGCAGACCCAAAATCTCTATTTAAAATTGCAAGTATTAGTAAGTTATATGTGGCTGTTTCTGTTGCGAAATTGGTCAAAGATACCCAGATATCTTTAGATGATACGCTCGCCGATTATTTCCCAGAACTTGTTGGCCGAATTGAACATGCGGAAAAAATCACTTTAAAATTGATGGTGCAACATCGCAGTGGTATTCCAAATTTTACAGATAATCCTGCCTATTGGGAAAATGAACAAGAAAATGGTAAAAGAGCACTAGATTTTGCCCTCGATTTACCTGCTAGTTTTGAACCAGATAATGGCTATGAATATTCAAACACGAATTATCTATTACTTCGAAAAATTATTGATAAAGTTTTAGGGTACAGTCATGAGCAATATATTACAGAACAAATCTTGGAGCCACTTAAATTAAACAACACCTATTTTTCTCTTAAAAACGTCAATATCGATGACGTAATGAGTGGCTATTATGTTGGTTTAGAACAAGACTTTAAAACCCATGAAAATGGTATGTTGGCCACGGCAGAAGATGTTGGCATATTCCTAAGAGCTCTAAACGATGGTTCTGTATTTCAAGATGGTGAAAAGGACATCTACGGTTCTATTTATGAGTATGAACATGGCGGTTTAGTTCCAGGTTATCAAAGCCTTGCTGAATACCATGAAGATACCGATACTGTGGTTGTTCAATTTATTAACACAACAGATTTTAATGGTTATGAATGGAATTTATCAGAGATTATAATAAATCGCATCTTTAAAATAGTCGAGCGAAAAAGATAAAAGATACGCGTTAATTATCCAGTAAAACCATGTTATACTTTTGACTCATTTGAAACTACCAATGGAATCTCGTGTCATATGAGTCAACGTAATGATTGATACTTAGAACTATTAAAATTGCTCCTCGTACACATTTAATTTGCATGCATCCTTTATAAAAGGCAAGTCACTACCCATTTATTTTCCTGATATCCTATTTAAGGGAATTTAGAATAAGAAATGGCTTATTTTTATGCGCACATTTTTTAATGCTACTTGTAAGTTGTACTTTGTAAAGATTCTTGATGTACCAATGTAATATAAACCATCATCTTACAAAAATTAATTCTATGCACTTAAAATTAACCTTACTATGCCTGTTGGTATATCAGTTTGCTCTAGCTCAACAATACGATTCTTTAGTTATCGAAGAAGAAAATATTGACACTAACAATACCATTTATAAAACGGGTTCTGTTTTTGTTTATGACTATGAAATAATTTTTAACGATGAAACCTATAAGCTCAAAAAAAATAAAGGCATGTTTGGAGGTGTTGAATTTGAGCTAGCCACCTTAGACACTGATAGTATTATTGAAGTGGAGAAAATTCATCTCATTGTAAGACCTGTTTTAGATGCCGAAAGAAGCAATGACAATCAAACGCAAATTTCCTATTTACAGGATCCAATTTATGCTTCACTCTCCTCTACTGGAGCTGTGGAAAACGAAGCAAATGTTTGGATACATCCTATCAGAAAAGGGTTTTTCAATTCTTTAGAAACAGCACCATTTCCATTTGTAAAAAAACCACTTGCTGTAGGTTCAGAATGGCATGATCAAATGCTTATTGGACAAGGTTGGGGAAGTGATATGTGGGGGAAATGGGATGACCAACTTCTTTTAAACTATCATTACCAAATAACGGCTCTCAAAACTCTGGAAACCGACCTTGGAAAAATCGACTGCTATGTCATCGTGAGCACCGCAAAATCTGATATAGGAACTACAAAAATGACAAGTTATTATTCAGAAAAATATGGATTTGTCCGATTAGAATACGAATTACTAAATGAGCTAAATGTCAATATGTGGTTGATTGATTATAAATCGGACCAAGAGTTCAATGACGTGAGAACTTTTTTTGTAACCAAAGCATA
The DNA here is from genome assembly GCA_018222875.1 of Algicola sp. GTDB lineage: Bacteria > Bacteroidota > Bacteroidia > Flavobacteriales > Flavobacteriaceae > Psychroserpens. The sequence continues at coordinate 3,697 of JAAEZL010000019.1, read as the reverse complement.
TATCAAACAATAAACAACACCAAGTATAATTAATCTAACGTTTGGAGGTCTACCTAGTAAAAGTCATAAAAGACGACTCTCAAACATTATAAATAAAGTAATATCCAAAAATGCGAATGTCTGTGAGAAAACCAGTTGATATGTAAACTTACAAAGAAACTACCAAATTTAGTACACTCTATAGACATGTGCTTTTGTTGACAAATAGAAATGAAAATAATCAGATTCAATAGTATTACACTTACACATATACTTCTTTTCTTCACAATGTTCGCGTATGCGCATCCCACTGGAAATTTGATAAGTGTTGGAGATCATGTACTTTGGTCATATATAAATCCAATTAACGACCTCAATCATTATGCTTGTGTTATGATTAGTAAAAAAGGCTCAGAACCTAAAGTATACATCCAATCTGATTATGCAGCAAGTGATTTTATGCTTTCTAACAACCGTGATGACATCTATATTATAGAAAGGAAATATCTTCAAGATAGCGACGAATTTAAGGTAAGGGTTTTAAAAGCCACGGTTGATGACCAACCAAAAGTTATATGGAATTGGTTCAAAGATGATTATAAGATTGGAGAAGGCGGTTTTTTCATGGTTTCAGACGATGAAATGGTTTTTAGTAAGTATCCAGAAATATTCAGTTTAAAGAAAGGAGAACATCCTAAAAAGCACTTTGAATTTCATCAACCGATAAAAAGAATTCGTGCCATAGAAAACAATCTTATTCTTTTATTAGCAGATAGTACTTGCTATTTGGTTGAAAAAAATGGCACCATTCTAAAACAATGGGATAACTTGATTGACACTAGCTTGAAAAATGCACCATTAAATCGAAATCAGATATTTGATGCTGATTATTGCAAAGGTGAATTACTACTATCATATTGGGGCAGACGATCTTTTGATTTAATCGATGCTAAAGATCATCGTCAAATCATTATGCAACAAACAGAACCGCTCACACCGCATTGGGTAGCATTTCTGAACAACGAAAAATGGTTGTTTTCATCACAGCTGAGTTTTAATGGTAGTATGCCAAAACCGCACCTTATCAGACTCTCTAAACAAAATCATCAAGACATCATATGGAGTACACATTAGGTCGGTTCTTTAATAGGCTTTTTTTTATTTGTATCTGTTTGCCTCTTTCTGCTAATTCTCAAGTTGAGCACAGCAAAGAACATGACATATTTAACACTTTATTGTTTAAGGTCACTTCCAACCAAAACAGTAAGGTGTCATACCTATTCGGAACACATCACGCATTTGGTCAATCTTTTTTTGACTCATTAACTAAAGTGAATCAGGCCTTAAAATCAAGTGACCTCTTAATAAAAGAAAACCTAAATATTCCAGGGGAAATGGCCGAAGATATTATCAACCGTAGATCTAACGTTACTAAATGGCATAAATATTTAAATAAAGTGGATGTTTCTTTCTTAGAAACACTTTTCGCAAAAAGCCCAACAGATTACAACAAAATGACTCCAACTGAAATGTATTCGTTTCTTAATAGACAGTATAAACAGCAAATATGTTTGAACAAGGATAAGGATGATATCTCACTATCCTTAGATGATTACATCGGTTTTAAGGCTCAAGAACTTCATTTAGAGCTTGTAGGTCTTGAAACTACTAAAGAGCAAATACACTTAATCAATAATGACGTTAAAGGGCTCCCCAGAAGAAGTCATAAAAGACGGCTCACCAACATTATAAATAAAATAAGGTCTAAAAATGTGAAAGACTGTGAGGAAACCAATTGGTATACACAAATGCAAATGGACTACCATTTAAATATACCTTGTCGCAATGCGCTTGTATTGACAGATAGAAATGCAAAATGGATGCAGACCTTAAGTCAATTAATAGCAACTGAGAATTGCTTTATTGCTGTTGGTCTGAGTCACTTAATGTACAATTGTGGACTGATCAACCAATTGAATAAACTTGGTTACACCGTAACACCAATTGAGATAAAATAAGATTATAACTCAAAGTAGTAAAAATTAGATTAAAAAATGAACGACTAAAAGAGAAAGTCCAACGTGCTAAATGATAACCCATGTGTATCACATTCTATTGGTCATTTTTTATTAAAGTAATATTCAGTAAATTAGTCACTTATTGTGAGATATTTTTAGTTACTCATTTATGATTCGAATACTTATCCTTGCTTTTTCTATGTCAATAG
>JAAEZL010000019.1:0-1481 GCA_018222875.1 Algicola sp. | reverse complement strand
ATAGTGTCTGATATGAACTACAAATCGGACATAAATGCATCAAAATATTTCGAAGGACAAATTACTTACGACATCGAATACACTCCGTACGACACAGAAATTGAATCACGAAGAATCAAAGAGCTAATTGGTTCAAAGATGATTCTCACTTTTAAAAAAGGCAACTATAAAAAATCATACTATTCACCGAGTGGTAAGTTGCTTCAAGAAAGAGTATTAAAATTAAAAGACAAAAAATCCTACTTAAGAACTTATAATTCTGATACTATTTTTTGGTTTGATATTACCAAAAACGACTCCAAAACGTCATTTAAAGTTTTAAGTGACACAACAATTCTTAATCATCCTTGTACGGTCATAAAAACAACATCCATAATTTCTGGTAATCACCTCGACAATAAATCTATGGAAGTAGATGGACTATTTATTTATGCTATAGATTTACCGGTTAATCCAAATTGGTACAAAGAATACAAAGAAGGGAAATTCAATGAAATCGTCAAATCTGGCAAAGGAATAGTTTTGGCCACTGTAAATAAAGGCATTTATTGGGAACAAACAATTTCTGCCAGAATAATTACCGAGAGAAAAGTTAGGGCTAGAGAATTAGAGGTTATATTAAAGGACCATCCGTTAAAACAACTGTAATTGTACAAAACATCCTTTCAATTGGCACTTTAAGCGTTCAAGAATAAATTCTAATTCATCGTTAATAGATAAACTGATGATATTGCTGATAATTTAAATGTATGGACTATGTACACGAAAAAAGTTTTCAAACTGAAAGATATGATAAAATGGACTCGTTTTGAGACCTTAATTTTCATTCTTATAATTTCCGTATTTGTAAGTGTTTACTATTTTTTTAATCTTCAATGGCTTAAAATTCCATGGACACCACTGGCATTAATTGGAACAGCTGTTGCTTTCGTTATTGGTTTTCAAAATAACTCAGCATATGGTAGAATCTGGGAAGCACGTAAAATTTGGGGAGGAATAGTCAATTCTTCGAGGAGCTTCGGAATGTACGTCAATAGTATGGTAACTAATGAATATTCTCCTGAAAATATATCAAATGAAGAATTACAACTTGAAATAAAAACACTAGTTTACAGACATATCGCATGGATGACAGCTTTACGACATGCTATGAGAACTTCAAAACGATGGGAAACCGTTGTTCTAGAAAGGACTAACAAAGAGTGGAATAGATTAGTAAGACCTCCAGAGTGGGATTCTGATGTCAAAACAGATCTAGAACCTTATCTTTCAGATTCAGATATACAGTATGTTATGAGTAAAAACAACAAGCAAACTGCTGTTTTATATTTACAATCTGCTCATCTAAAAAAATTAAAAGAGCAAGGTATAATCTGGGAATTTTCCTTTTTAGAATTGGAAAGCTTACTACAAGAATTATTCACGCTACAAGGAAAGTCCGAACGCATAAAAAACTTTCCTTACCCAAGACAATTTGCCAC
>JAAEZL010000018.1:36297-39365 GCA_018222875.1 Algicola sp. | reverse complement strand
GTTTTTAGTGTGTGCAGCCGACAATTGAACACGTATTCTCGCTTTTTCTCTTGGAACTACAGGAAAGAAGAAGCCGATAACATAAATCCCTTCCTCTAATAACATTTTTGCCATTGTTTGAGAAAGTTTTGCATCATAAAGCATAACAGGTACAATAGCCGAATCGCCATCAATGATGTCAAAGCCAGCGTCTTTAAGCCCTTTTTTGAAATAGGCTGTGTTTTCTTCTAACGTATCTCTAAGCGAGGTGTCATTTGAAAGCATATCGAAAACCTTTATGGATGCACCTACTATTGCAGGTGCTAAAGAATTTGAAAACAAATACGGTCTCGAGCGTTGTCTTAACATTTCAATAATTTCTTTTTTCCCAGTCGTATATCCTCCCATGGCACCACCAAGCGCTTTTCCTAAAGTTCCGGTTATGATATCTATTTTACCCATAACTCCTTTTTCTTCCAGTGTGCCTCGACCAGTTTCACCAATAAAACCAGTAGCATGACATTCGTCAATCATAACCATGGCGTCATAAGTTTCTGCTAAAGCACAAATATCATCTAAAGGCGCTACTAAGCCATCCATAGAAAACACGCCATCTGTTACAATAATTTTAAAGCGTGCGCCATTGTCATTGGCAGCAATAAGTTGTTGCTCAAGATCTTTCATATCGTTATTTTTATAACGATATCTGGCAGCTTTACATAACCGAACGCCATCAATAATAGAGGCATGATTTAAGGAATCTGAAATGATAGCATCTTCTTTTCCGAGTAAAGGTTCAAAAACACCTCCATTAGCATCAAAAGCTGCAGCATATAAAATAGTATCTTCAGTACCATAAAATTCTGCAATTTTAGCTTCTAAGGTTTTATGAATGTCTTGAGTTCCGCAAATAAAACGAACAGATGACATTCCGAAACCATGACTATCCATAACGTCTTTGGCTGCTTGTATGACCTCCGGATGCGATGAAAGTCCTAAATAGTTGTTGGCACAAAAGTTCAAAACGCGCTGTCCTGTGTTTAAGGTTATTTCTGCACCTTGAGCTGATGTAATGATGCGTTCTTCTTTAAAAAGACCGTCATCTTTTATGTTTTGTAATTCGGTTTGTAAATGTTCTTGGATTTTTCCGTACATAATTGTTGCTGATTTTTTACAAATTTAAAATTCTTTTATAGTAATCTCGTCATTAATATAGATAAGAATTTTTTTAATGACTTTAAAATTCATGTCCTCTAAAACCAATTGATAGTCATAAAGCTGTTCCTGATGTTTAGAATTTTCAAGGCCTGTTTTATAATCTATAATGACGACTTCATTTTTAGAATTGATAATAAGTCGATCTGGCCTGAGAATTTGTCCTTGTCTGGTCAGAATATCTTTCTCATTATATACGTAAATGGCATCAGAATTAAAATAAGATTGTAATTGTTTGTGATTTGTCAGGTTATTAACCGTTGATTTAAGGTTGTTATATTGTGTTGCATTTATTTTTCCGGAACGTTTAAAATCGTCCAGAACATAGGTCACATCTTCAACGGTTTTAATTTCAGACATGATGTTGTGAATTAAATTTCCTTTTTCAATAGCTTTCTCCTGAATGGTGTCCCATAAATATCCCGAACTCGTCATAATATTTAAGTTGTGTTCTTCTTTAGCTGTTGAAATAAATTCTTTCTGATATGTAGTTTGGTGTGTTGCTAGTTGTTTTGCTGAAGTTTTCTCAGGAGTCCCGAAGCTATACGTAAACGTATTATCTTTCCAGAGGTTAACAGCCTTTAAATAATTGATGAACAACCCTGAATACAGATTTAGTTTTTCTGTTTGCGTTTTCGTATCTACATCATATTCTGAAATAATATATAATTGTTCAGCAGCTCTGGTAAGGACCACATATAATAAGTTAATACTATCTAGTTCAAGTTCTGACTGGTATTCATTATATAGAGCTTTGCTGAAGTCATTGTAGCCTTCTAAATCATTATTCATATTTAAGTACAAATAAGAAAACCCGTTAAAATTAGTTTCATTCACAGGAAACCAGACTTTAGCATTTAAATCGAAGTATATATTTTGATTCGCATAAGGAAAAATAACAACCGGGAATTCAAGACCTTTTGATTTGTGAATGGTCATAATTTGAACAGCATTTTTGCCCTGTGGCGAAACAATACTTAAAGTGTCCTTTTTTCGGTTCCAATACTCTAAAAAACCAGAAAGACTGGTGTTATACTTTTGAGAATAGTCTAAAACTTCATCTAAGAAAAACTGAACATACGCATTTGATGATGTGTTAAGTTTAAATTCCCGAACAATGCTCTCAATCGCTTCATATATTGGCAATTGTAAAAACCGGTTAAAATCAAATTCAAAACCAAAAAGATTCAGCGCTTTAAACAGAGAGGAAACATCCTTTTGAATTAACTGACTGAAAAAAGCGTGCTTATCTTCAAGTGCTAATTGATGTTCTGCTAAATAACTTAAGACTTCTATTTTAACTTCATCATTTTTTGGTTGAATGGCTAAGGTTAAGACATTCACTATAAACGAAACTTCAGGTGCATTTTTCAGCATTAAGGTTTCAGAAGATATAATGGCATAATTTTTACTGCTTAAATATTCTGCAATGGTAATACCTTCTTTTTTTCGCCTGACAATAATACATATGTCTCTGAGTTCAAATCCGTTTAGCAGTGCTTTTTCAATAGTAGTTAAGACTGCTTCGCAATACATTTCATTTTTATCTTCATCATCTGTATTCAAAAATGATACTTCTACATAACCATCATGCTCATAAACGAATTCCTGATGTGCATTTTTATAAATATGTTCGTGCTTTGGGTTTGAAAATACAAAGCCAGCAATATGATCAAAAAAAGCATTATTGAATTTGACAACATCTTTAAAACTTCTGTAATTAGAGGGAAGATTTCTAATCGTTTTCATCACATGAAACGGATTGCCATCAGAGTATAAATCTATAAACTGTTCTGCTCGTCCACCTCGCCATCGGTAAATAGCTTGTTTTGCATCACCAACAATCATAGCAGTTCCTGTGTGGCCTTTTAAAT
>JAAEZL010000018.1:22802-36287 GCA_018222875.1 Algicola sp. | reverse complement strand
CTGCAACACAGACGTATCCTGAAACTCATCGATAAAATAATGTTTAAATTTTTCGCCAATACGCTCATATATAAAAGGTGTTGGTTGCTCTTTTATTTCTTTGTTGATGATAGCATTAAACTCAGAAATTAATAAGAGGTTGTCTTCCTCTTTCAATTCGTCAAGCGTGTTGTTTATAGCACCTAAAACTGAAAGAGGCGTAATATTATTCAGTGCATTTTTAAGAAACTTAATTTGAAAAACAGCATTTTTAGTAGTTTGAAATGCATCGATTAGTTGCTGCTGAATGTTATCAATAATACCAGCAACATCTTCTGAAACCTTTTTCGGATACACAGGCAAACCTTCTAAAAGGTCGTTTTGCCATTTGGTAGAAAACGACACGTTAAAATTTCCATCAGCCAGTTTGATAAAATGTTTTGGTAAGTAACTGTTGGAAAAATCTGTATGTTCTATTTGTGATTGTCGGATTAATTCGAGAACCGTTGTTGCTGCGTGTACAACCTGTTCTGAATTGCTTTTGTATTGCTTTTGTAAATTAGCCTTTAGAGCTTTAAAATCCTGAAGTGTTTTGTTTTTTAGTAGATTGATGTATGTAATGTCATTCTCACTAATTAGTAGTTCTGCAATGGCATTGAAGTCATAAGAAATATCCCAGCTTTTATCGTCGTCTGTTTTTTCTATGGCAAAATCGACTAGTACTTTTGTTAGTTCTTTGTCACTTCCGGCTTTATCAATAAGTTTATCAACTGCTTTTCCTAACATCGTTTTAGTGTCGAGTTCAACTTCAAAATTTACGGGAAGTTTTAAGTCATGAGCAAAGGTTCTGATGAGTTTATGGTTGAATTTATCAATGGTAGAAATGTCAAATGCAGCATAATTGTGAACGATGGTATGTAAAAGAAGTTTCGATCGTTCATGCAATACCTTTGGCTCTAAATTTAAATCGGTTGCAATCGTTTCAAACATGCTGTCTGAAGTTTCAAAAATGGTTGGATGAGAAAAAGCTTTCAGTGTTTCAATGATTCGCTCTTTCATTTCTCCAACAGCTTTATTTGTAAATGTGAGCGCTAAAATATTTCTGAACGTTAACAGGCTATTTGATGCAAAAAGAATTTTCAAATAGTCTTGAACTAGAGTATAGGTTTTCCCGCTTCCTGCAGATGCGTTGTAAATTGTAAAAGGTGATTGCTTTTGCACGCTTAAAATTATAAAAACTATCAATGAGTTCATAGCTATTTTATATTTTTAATTGCGCTGTTTTATGTGTAAATTTGGTATTATTAGATATTAACTTAAAAAATATAAAATTATGGCTTTCGAATTACCGAAATTAAAATACGCTTACGACGCTTTAGAGCCTCACATTGATGCTCGAACAATGGAAATTCATCACTCAAAACATCATAACGGTTATACCACTAAACTCAATGCTGCAATTGAAGGCACAGCTTTAGAAGGAAAAACTATTGAAGATATTTTGAAAAATCTTGATATGAATAATTCTGGTGTAAGAAATAATGGAGGAGGTTTTTATAACCATTCCTTATTTTGGGAAGTGATGAATCCTGAAGACAGAGGTTATTTGTCTGGTGAATTAAAAGATGCTATCGAAGCTGAATTTGGTTCTAAAGACGCTTTTGTTGAAGCGTTTAGTAAGGCAGCAGCAACTCAGTTTGGTTCAGGTTGGGCTTGGTTATGCGTCCATAAAGGAGGTAAAGTTGAAGTATGTTCAACTCCAAATCAGGATAACCCGTTAATGCCTGGTGTAACTTGTGGTGGAACTCCAATCTTAGGTTTAGACGTTTGGGAGCATGCTTACTATTTGAATTATCAGAACAGACGCCCAGATTATATTGATGCCTTTTTTAAAGTCATTAACTGGAATGAAGTTGAGCGACGTTACGCTGAAGCGAAATAAGTACAATTAACATCATACTTAGTAAAGCAAGCTCATTTGAGTTTGCTTTTTTTTATGCTTGAAAACCAGAGAAAATGTAATGAATTTTGAAAGGGATTTAAAATGAAAAAGGATGAACAGTTGTTCATCCTTTTTGCCCCAAATCTACCATAAACTTAACCTACTTATGTTATGGTGAAACAAATATAAACGGACTTTTTTCTAATTGTTAAATTTATTAGACCAACGACGAATAAATTGGCTTAAACGGAATAAATGACAATTAAAATAGTTTTTAAACGCTAATGAAAGAAATACTTTAGATGAGTATGAAAAGAAATTGAATAACAAGGCATTAAATAATTATTAACCTATGTTAATAAAAAAAGGTGAACATATGTTCACCTTTTTTTGCCCCAAATCTACCATGAACTTAACCTACTTATGTTATGGTGATACCAATGTATGTGTATTTTATTTAACCCTTTATAAATATTAGACGAAATGCACTTTTTTCGGGCAAACAGCACTTTTTTTCGGATAAAATGCTAAAATTGAGTAGTTTATCTAGTAAGCTCTTTCTTTGTTTCCTTCATAAAAATTTATGAAAGCTCTGTTTACTACACGATTACCTCCAACGGTTGGATAGTTTCCTGTGAAATACCAGTCGCCTAAATTTTTCGGACAAGCTTTATGCAGATTTTCTATAGGTTGAAAAATAGTTTTGACTTTTGCCTTTACGGTTGTATCAGAAATTAATTCTGCAATTTTATCAGAAATCTCATCAGCAGTAAATTCGCTGTATAAATCTTTGACGTAGTTGATCACCTTATTGTCTTTTAATTCAAGCTGAGCTTTACATTTATGATAAACTTCCTCAACCAAATGGTATTTGTCATTTTCTTTTAACAGCTCTAACATGGCTCTAAAAGCGATTAAGCTTTCCAGGTTAGCCATATCAATGCCGTAACAATCCGGATAACGAATTTGAGGCGCAGATGATACCACCACAATTTGCTTTGGGTTTAAGCGATCCATCATTTTAATAATACTCTTTTTGAGTGTTGTACCTCTAACAATACTATCATCAATAATTACTAAATTGTCTGAAGACTTGATCACACCATAAGTAACGTCATAAACGTGAGCTACCAAATCGTCACGACTACTATCTTCAGTAATAAAGGTTCTTAACTTAACATCTTTAATCGCTATTTTTTCAATTCTTGGTCTTTCAGAAAGGATTTCGGTTACTTTTTCTGCGGAAAGCTTTCCGTCTCCATCCAATATAGCTTGAGTTTTTCTTTCATTGAGGTGTTTTTCAACGGTTTCTATCATTCCGAAGAAAGATGTTTCAGCAGTATTTGGAATATAAGAAAACACTGTGTTTTTTGTGTCTTTATCTATAGCTTCCAGAACTTTAGGCATTAATAGTTTGCCTAAATTTTTACGCTCCTGGTAAATTTCAGCATCACTTCCGCGAGAGAAATAGATGCGTTCAAATGAACAGGCTTTGCGTTCTAAAGGTTCAAGGATTTTTTTAATGGATACCTCTCCAGATTTTTTAGTGATAATGGCATGTCCTGGAGCTAATTCTTTAACATCTTCAAAGCTAACATTAAAGACCGTTTGAATAACTGGTCGTTCTGAAGCGACAACAACCACTTCGTCATCTTCAAAATAATAGGTTGGTCTAATTCCTGCTGGATCTCTTAATACAAAGGAATCACCATGACCTAATAATCCTGCCATAGCATAGCCACCATCCCAGTTTTTAGATGCTTTTTTTAAGATTTTTGCCACATTCAAACGTTCGGCAATTAATGGTGAGCATTCAATTTTACTATACCCTTCTTTTTTCAGGTTTTTATAAATTTTACTAACAGCATCATCCAAAAAGTGACCAATCTTTTCCATGATGGTTATCGTATCAGCCTTTTCTTTAGGATGCTGACCAAGCGTTAACAGACCATCAAATAATTCGTTTACATTAGTCATGTTAAAATTACCTGCAACAATCAGGTTTCTGTGCATCCAGTTATTTTGTCTTAGAAAAGGATGGACACTTTCAACACTGTTTTTTCCGAAGGTTCCATAACGAACATGACCTAATAATAATTCACCTATATAAGGAATGTGCTTTTTTTGAAGCGCCACGTTATTTTGGTATTCTGGGTGTTCAGTAAACTCTTCGTTGATGCGCTCATTAATCTGAGCAAATATATCTTGAATAGGTTGTTGAGCGATAGATCTTACGCGACTTATATAACGTTCACCAGGATGTGTATCTAATTTAATACTTGCAAAACCTGCTCCATCTTGTCCACGATTGTGCTGCTTCTCCATCATGAGGTACATTTTGTTTACACCGTAAAATGCACTTCCGTATTTTTCTTTGTAATACTCTAATGGTTTTTTAAGTCTTATGAGTGCAATTCCGCATTCATGTTTTAAAGCATCGCTCATTGTTGTGTTGTGAGTTTAATAATAATAAAAATATAAAATCTGTTTATTTCTGAATAAAAAACGCGCTCAATCAGGAGCGCGTTGGTTTATGATAATTCAATATTAAATTGAGTGAGTTGCTTGAACTCTTTTAGTCTGTAATTAATTTCATCTTTCGATAAATTCTGCATACGTTCAGTTCCAAATTTCTCAACGCAAAACGATGCTAAATTTGATCCATATATGACGGCGTTTTTCATGTTTTCAAAAGAATAATCTTCAGTACTTGCAAGATAACCTGCAAAACCTCCTGCGAATGTGTCACCAGCTCCTGTAGGATCAAATACTTCTTCTAATGGTAAAGCCGGAGCATAAAACACATTGTCATCATGAAACAACAAAGCGCCATGTTCGCCTTTTTTAATCACTACATATTGTGGTCCCATGTCATGAATTTTACGCGCAGCTACAACGAGAGAATATTCGCCAGTTAATTGTCGTGCTTCCTCATCATTGATGGTGATCACATCTACTTTTTTAATGACCTTATGTAAATCTTCAAGCGCACAATCCATCCAGAAATTCATAGTATCCAGAATCACCAGTTTAGGTTTTTTGCTCATTTGGTTTAAAACACTCATCTGAACCATTGGGTGTAAATTTCCTAACATGACAACATCAGCATTTTTGTAGCCTTCAGGAACTTTCGGATCAAAATCAGCCAGGACATTCAGTTCTGTAGCTAAGGTATCTCTAGAATTCATGTCATTGTGGTATTTGCCACTCCAGAAGAATGTTTTTCCTTCTTTAATAATTTCTACACCATCAATATTAACATTTCTGTTTGATAATAAGTCTAAATATTCTTGTGGGAAATCACCACCAACAACAGAAACTGCAGCAGAATCTACATCAAATTGTGAAGCTGCTAAACCAATAAATGTGGCTGCTCCACCTAAAATTTTGTCTGTTTTTCCAAAAGGAGTTTCAATAGCGTCAAAAGCTACTGTTCCTACGATAACTAATTTGCTCATAAAGCGTTTTAAAATTTGCTGCAAATATACGCTTTTTAAGGACTAAAAAACGAATTTATTTTCTTCCAAAATCAGCAGGAATTTCTCCCCAAGCTTTGGTTTCCCATTTGACGACGGTAGTTTTGTAGGAATTCTTTTTTAACCAGTCCACAGCGCGATCAACCAATTCAAACAAGATTTTGTTTTTAGCATTTCGCTTGAGTTTTGTGTTGCATGTTTTTTTTCTAACCCAGCTCATCGCTGTTTTTGAGTCGGTGTAAATAATGCGGTCACTATTATTCTTTTTTAAAAAAGCCAAGCCATGAACAATAGCCAAAAACTCACCAATATTATTCGTGCCTTCTTCAAAAGGACCTTGAATAAAGAGTTGCTTTTTAGTTTTAGTATCAACACCACGATATTCCATTTTTCCTGGATTACCTGAAGATGCTGCATCTACAGAAATAGAGTTATAATTAGGCTGACCAATTTTTTTTAGCTGTGTTTCCGAAAGTTCACTGGTAATTTTTTTGCTCTTACCAATATAATCTTTGTAATTGCCTTTTAAAGCTTTTTTAGCAGCATCAAAAGTAGCGAAGGACTTATATTGAGCACCTTGAAAATCCTTAATTTGCGCTTTACAATCATCCCAGGATTCAAAGACACCTGTGTGATGACCTTTCCAAACGGTGTAGTATTTTTTCTTTTTTTTACTCATTTTGTCATTCCTACGAAGGCAGGAATCTCATTAATTTAACTTTTATCCTTTATAAGGAGGTAGGGCAGAAGAATCTTTATAGTTTTAGTTGAGATTCTTCGCTATGTTCTGAATGACATTTATTTTTTTAATAACTTTTCAACCAATTTTTAACAAACTCATCATGTCTTGAATACCACTGTGTTGAAAGCGCATACGTATATTGGTCTTTTTCAATTTCGAACTTCCAGGTCCAGCGATTAACATTTTGATTTTTTATTAATTCTCTTTTTTCGATTTTTGAGATGTTTTTTGGAGCCTTAATTAATAAAGGAAAATCAAGATTAAATATTTCTTTAGAATAGTTCTTGTCACAATATTTTGATAGCTCATATTCAGGTAACATTTTTAATCTATCAAATATTTTCTGTTGGATTTCTTTGTTTGAAAATAATCTTTTTTGGTCTTTGGAATTTGGTTTTTGTGATTTCAATAACTGCTCAACCACCTTCGGAAAGTGTTTCATTTCCAGTTCATGAATCTTATCCGCAACATCTTCAGCTGTGTCTGTAGGACTGACATTACATTTCGCCTGAAAAATGATAGCACCTTCATCGTAATGCTCGTTGACGTAATGAATGGTAATCCCGGTTTCTTTTTCCTTGTTTGAAACAACTGCTTCGTGAACACGCATGCCATACATACCCTTTCCACCATATTTTGGTAACAATGCTGGATGTATGTTGATGACTTTATCTGGGAACTCAGACAGAATAGATTCAGGAAACTTCCAAAGAAATCCGGCCAGGATAATTACATCAGGTTTTGAAGATTTCAAAATATCTAAAACAACATTAGTTTCGGTAAAGGCTATTTTGTTGAATGACAAGGCGCTAACTTTCAAATTTTTGGCGCGTTCCAAAACTTTGGCATGAGGATTGTTAGTAAGTATTTGAATAACAGAAGCAATTTCTCTGTTGTGAAAAAACCTAATTAAATTTTCAGCATTAGTGCCACTTCCGGACGCAAAGATTACAATACGTTTCATTTACAGACAAAGAGTTAGTGTTATTCAAAAACAAAAAAAAGAATAATAAATAACAATTAGTAAGTAAAAGATAAATTCTTCAAAGTAATTTAGTAAATTACAGACACATTTTTAACGTAAAGGTGTGTATTAAAATAAAGTTTTTTATTTTTGCGACCTAATTAAAACTTAAAATTAAAAAATTATGTCAGACATTGCATCAAGAGTAAAAGCGATTATAGTAGACAAATTAGGAGTTGATGAAAACGAAGTTGTTACAGAAGCTAGCTTCACAAACGATTTAGGAGCAGATTCATTAGACACTGTTGAATTAATCATGGAATTTGAAAAAGAATTTGATATTCAAATCCCAGACGATCAAGCTGAAAACATTGCTACAGTTGGTCAAGCGATCTCTTATATAGAAGAAGCAAAATAATCCAATAAATTTTTATGGAATTAAGGCGAGTAGTAGTTACCGGTTTAGGAGCACTCACACCTATAGGCAATACCAAAGATGAATATTGGGAAGCGCTTGTAAGTGGAAAAAGTGGTGCTGCACCAATTACATATTTTGATACTGAGAAGTTCAAAACAAAATTCGCTTGTGAATTAAAAGACTTTGACGCCACCGATTTTCTAGATAGAAAAGAGGCTCGTAAAATGGATAGGTTTGCGCAATATGCAATGGTTGCTTCTGATGAAGCTATTGCAGATTCTAAACTTGACCTTGAAAAGGTTAATAAATTACGAGTAGGTGTTATTTGGGGAGCAGGAATTGGAGGCTTGGAAACATTTCAAAATGAAGTATTAAGCTTCGCTGAAGGTGATGGTACACCGAGATTTAATCCCTTCTTTATCCCTAAAATGATTGCAGATATTGCGCCAGGAAACATATCTATTAAACATGGATTTATGGGGCCTAATTACACAACTGTATCTGCTTGTGCGTCTTCGGCCAACGCAATGATTGATGCCTTAAACTATATTCGTTTAGGACATTGTGATATCATTGTAACTGGAGGAAGTGAAGCAGCTGTAACCATTGCCGGAATGGGTGGTTTTAATGCTATGCACGCCTTGTCAACAAGAAATGAAAGCCCGGAAACAGCTTCAAGACCATTTGATGCAACCAGAGATGGTTTTGTCTTGGGAGAAGGAGCAGGAGCGATTATTCTTGAAGATTATGAGCATGCTAAAGCTAGAGGAGCAAAAATTTATGCTGAGTTATTAGGAGGTGGTTTATCCTCTGATGCACATCATATGACAGCACCTCATCCAGATGGAATTGGTGTGATTGCTGTAATGAAAAATTGTTTAGAAAATGCTGGTGTAAAACCTGAAGAAGTTGATCATATCAACACGCATGGAACATCAACACCTCTAGGAGATGTTGCTGAACTTAAGGCGATTTCTGAAGTGTTTGGAGACCACGCAAAAAACATCAATATTAATTCTACAAAGTCGATGACAGGTCATTTGTTAGGTGCTGCAGGAGCTATTGAATCTATTGCATCAATTTTAGCAATGGAACATGGTGTCGTGCCTCCAACAATTAATCACGAAGTTGTAGATGAAACGATTGATCCTAAACTTAATTTAACATTAAACAAAGCACAAAAAAGAGATGTTAAAGTTGCCATGAGTAATACGTTTGGATTTGGTGGTCACAATACTTGTGTCTTAATCAAAAAAATAGATTAAATACGCATGAGTATCATTCTTAACATATTAAATTCCCGTTCAAATAAAGGCGGGAATTTTTTTTTGCAACTTTCCAAAATACTTGACTATAAACCAAAAAATAAAGAGCTTTACATAAAAGCATTTACGCATAGATCTTTAAACTTAAAAGATCGTGATGGTAATGCTGTTAATTATGAGCGACTTGAATTTGTAGGTGATGCCATGTTAAGTGCCGTTATAGCATCTTACTTGTTTGAAAAAGTACCTCATGGTGATGAAGGCTATTTAACCAAAATGCGCTCTAAAGTTGTTAGTAGAGAGCATCTTAACGAACTGGGTAAAGAGCTTAAACTTATAGATTTGGTTGAAAGTAAAATACCAACTACTAATTTTGGTAATAATATTCATGGTAATCTTTTTGAATCCTTAGTTGGTGCTATTTTTTTAGATAAAGGCTACAAACAATGTGAAAAGTTTATCTTTAAAAGAGTTATTAAACCTCATGTTGATATCGAGACCTTAGAAGGTAAAATTATTAGCTATAAAAGTTTACTTATCGAATGGTGTCAGAAAGAAAAAAAATCATTTGATTATAATGTGTATGAAGATACAGGAAATGATGACTTAAAACATTTTTCTGTTAAGTTATCTATCAACAATAAAGTCATTTCAAAAGCCAGAGCAACTTCTAAGAAAAAAGCAGAAGAAAAAGCATCCAGACGTGCTTTTTTTGCCTTTCAAAATGAGATAACAAAAGCATTTTAATAACGTTCTATCTGTCCGTTAAAAATAGTTGTAGTACTACAACGTTTTCGCAGCTTAAAGCTGTTAAGATTAATAAAAACTTAATCTCAAACTAGTCATAATGTTCTATATTTACATTAAATAGAGGTTAAATTATGGCTATGCACAAGTTACTTGTAGATGATTTTTACGACACTTCTTTTGCGCTTTTAGCAATACATTGCAGACTGGAAGATTACAGATTAGCCTATCTTCTCAATAAACAATTAGGTCTCAATTTAAAGCGAAAGCCTCAGGATTTGGACTATAAATATTTCGCTGCTTCGTATGCCATTTATGAGTGGGATGACGTCATCTTAGATACAACTTGGAATTTAGTATCCAATATCTGTAGAAAAGAAGAAGATTCATTACAGAGTTCAGGTTCTTTATTTGATAACCAAAATACAGTTATGAAAACCTATAACTTATTGCCAGAATTTAAAAATGTAGATTATCTTATTAAAGTGACTAACGAAAATCTAAACTTTAATGAAAAGCATATTATTAATAAAATACAATCAATTCCTCAGGTCATTACATCATATGCAATAGACATTGACCAGATAAAATCAAAAGATCATTTAATTTTTAATTAATGTTACGAAAAAAGAAAACCAAAATAGTTGCGACCCTCGGACCAGCAACAAGTAATAAAGACGTTCTAAAAGCAATGCTTGAAGAAGGTGCTAATGTATTTAGAATTAATTTCTCCCATGCCGATTACGATGGTGTAAGAGAACGTGTTAAAATGATTCGTGAACTCAATAAAGAGTTCGGATTCAATGCAGCAATTTTAGGAGATTTGCAAGGACCAAAATTAAGAGTTGGTGTCATGAAAGGTGAAGTTGTTGTCAATGAAGGTGACGAAATCATCTTTGCAACCGGAAAACGTTTTGAAGGAACCAAAGATCGTGTTTACATGACCTATGACAAGTTTCCGCAAGATGCTAAACCAGGAGAACGCATTTTATTAGACGATGGTAAACTAATTTTTGAAGTGGTTTCAACAGATAAAAAATCTGAAGTAAAAGCAAAAGTTATTCAAGGTGGACCGCTACGTTCAAAAAAAGGGGTTAATCTTCCAAATACAAATATTTCACAACCAGCACTTACTGAAAAAGATATTGAAGATGCAAAATTTGCCTGTGAATTAAAAGTCGATTGGATTGCCTTATCATTTGTACGTCACGCCGAAGACTTAATGGAACTGGAAGAGTTAATAAAAGAACACAGTGACCACAAAATTCCCATTATAGCTAAAATAGAAAAACCTGAAGCCGTAGAAAACATCGATAAAATTGTTGCCTATTGCGATGGTTTAATGGTTGCTCGTGGCGATTTAGGTGTTGAAATTCCAGCTGAAGAAGTACCTTTAATCCAAAAGCAATTAGTATTGCGTGCTAAACGTGCCAGAATTCCTGTAATTATTGCAACCCAAATGATGGAGACAATGATTACCACTTTAACACCAACACGTGCTGAGGTTAACGATGTTGCCAATTCTGTTATGGATGGTGCAGATGCTGTCATGTTATCTGGTGAAACGTCTGTAGGAAATTATCCAGTACAGGTAATCAAGCAAATGGCTAGTATTATAAGAAGTGTAGAAGACTCTAATTTAATTAAAGTACCACAAACACCTCCTCATATTCGTACCAAGCGCTACATTACAAAATCGATTTGCTATCACGCAGCTAATATGGCAAACGAAATCAGTGCGAAAGCGATTTCTACTTTAACAAACAGTGGTTATACAGCGTTTCAAATTTCGGCATGGCGACCTAGTGCACATATTTTAGTATTCACGTCAAACAAACGAATTCTTACACAGTTAAGTTTACTTTGGGGCGTAGAGTCGTTTTACTACGATAAATTTGTAAGTACAGATGAAACCATTGAAGACGTAAACGCTATTGCCTGTAAAAAAGGCTATCTGGAAGTAGGTGATATGCTCATTAGTTTAGCAGCAATGCCTATTCAGGAGAAAGGAATGGTAAATACCTTAAGAGTTACCGAAATTTCGAGTTGCAGTTTTTAAAACTATAATGAAATAAATATTAAAAGGCGTTTACTGTAATGGTAAACGCCTTTTTTGAATTAGATTAAGATTTGAGTTTCTTAAGCAACAACGCTTAATTCTTTTTCAATTAAATTCTTTTTTGGTGATGTTTCAAATTGATTAGAAGTATTTTTTTCTCCTCCTGCCTTTAGGGCTTTTTCTCCAGCAAAGAATGTTTTATGGTCATCACCCAGATCTGAACCAGCCATTCTTTGATGTCGCACAGACGAAACTCCTTTGCGAATTTCTTGTCTTTGAACATGCTTTACATAAGCTAACATGCCTTCTTCACCAAAATATCCTTCAGTTAAATCGTTCATATGTAGTGCTGTAGTGTGATATGTTGGTAAGGTAATCAAATGATGAAAAATTCCAGCTTCTCTGGCTCCATCTGCTTGAAAAGTTTTGATTTTCTCATCTGCACGATGACATAGCTCTGAACCATCATATTGCGTATCCATTAAATTATTCCGATCATACATGGTCATATTTTCTCCTTCAGCCAGCATCTCATCAAAAGCTTGATGACGGAAATTTAATGTCCAGTTAAACGAAGGAGAGTTATTGTAAACTAGTTTTGCATTTGGAACAACCGCTTTTATTCTATTAACCATATGAGCAATTTGGTTCACATTAGGTGTTGGAGTTTCAATCCATAAAAGATCAGCTCCATTTTGTAAACTTGTTATACAATCTAACACAACGCGATCAATATTTGACCCATCTTTAAACTTATATAAGCCATTTGGTAATCTTACAGGACGCACTAATTTGCCGTTTCTTTTAAGTAATACATCTTCTTCTTTTGCATCATCAATTGCTATGTTTTCTGCTTCAACAAAAGCCAGATATTGTGAAGCTAAATCACCTGGATTTTGACTAACAGGTAATTTTTGAGTTAACCCAGCACCTTCTGAGTCTGTTCTTGCTACAATAATCCCATCACTAACTCCTAACTCTAAAAATGCATATCTGATAGCGTTAAGTTTGGCAATAAAATCTTCATGAGGCACAGTTACTTTTCCATCTTGGTGGCCACATTGTTTGGCATCAGATACTTGATTTTCTATTTGAATAGCACAGGCTCCAGCTTCAATCATTTTTTTTGCTAATAAATATGTGGCTTCCTCATTTCCAAAACCTGCATCAATGTCGGCAATGATTGGCACTACATGAGTTTCAAAATTGTCAATTTGATCTTGTACATCTTCACCATTAGCAAGTCGTCTAAACAAATCATTTAATTCCACAGCATCGGCTTGTTTTAGAAAGTCATAAATCTCTTTTATTAATGCAGGAACACTTGTTTTTTCATGCATAGATTGGTCTGGTAAAGGACCAAATTCAGAACGTAATGCAGCTACCATCCATCCAGAAAGATATAAATAGCGTTTACGTGGTGTAGTGTGGTGTTTTTTTACAGCAATCATTTTTTGCTGTGCTACAAAACCATGCCAGCAACCTAGAGATTGTGTGTATTGAGATGAATCTGCATCGTATTCTGCCATATCTTTTCTCATTATATCAGCGGTATAGTTCGCAATGTCTAGACCAGTTTTAAAGCGATTTTGTACTAGCATTCTGGCTGCTCTTTCGGGAAGAATTGCATTCCATGCTTCACCATACTTTTCTTTTAATTTTTTTACCGTTTCTAATGCAGAACGATAATTACTTTGTGCAAGATTTTTCATAATTTTGTAAGACGTTATTTATTATTAATAATTAGATCCTGTTGATTGTTGCAGCAATCGCAGGATTGTTTTTTTTATAAATATTTATAGGCTGGAAGTGTTAAAAATTCTTCAAAATCCTCTTTAAGAATGAAGGTGTTAAATAGTTCAAATGCCAATTTAAATCGGGTATTTCTAATAG
>JAAEZL010000018.1:0-22792 GCA_018222875.1 Algicola sp. | reverse complement strand
TTCTAATAGAGGTCTCTCCGTATTCTTTGATAATTTTTTCAACTTCATTATTAAATAGTTCCACGTAGAGCTCACGATCAAATCGTCGTCCATCTTCGAGTTTTACTTTATGTTTTAACCATTGCCATACTTGTGTTCTTGATATTTCTGCTGTAGCAGCATCTTCCATTAAATTGTAAAGAGCAACGGCTCCATGACCTCTTAACCATGCTTCAGTATATAAAATACCAACATTAATGTTTTTTCTAATTCCGGCTTCAGTAATTGTTCCTTTCGGAAGTTCAACTAGATCAGCTTCCGATATTTTGATGTCGTTTCGTAACACCTGCAATTGATTTGCAGAAGACATATATTTATTAAATTCATTCATAGCGATTTCAACCAAAGCAGGATGAGCTACCCAAGTACCATCATGGCCGTTTTTAACTTCGCGTATTTTATCCTGACGTACGTTTTCTAAAGCAGCCAGATTGGCTTTGTCATCATTTTTAATTGGAATTTGAGCAGCCATACCTCCAATAGCTAGAATGCCACGTTTATGACAGCGCTGAATTACCAATTTTGAATAGGCATCCATAAAAGGAGTTGTCATCGTTACCTGATCTCGATTTGGAACTATAAAATCTGTATGGTTTCTAAATTTCTTAATGTAAGAAAATATATAATCCCAACGGCCACAATTTAAACCGACAATATGTTCTTTAAGTTCGAAAATAATTTCATCTAACTGAAAGCTGGCAGTAATCGTTTCAATTAAAACGGTAGCTTTAAATGTGCCTTTAGGAATTTTTAAATACTCTTGTGCAAAATTGAAAACATCGTTCCACCATCTTGCTTCGGTGTAATGTTCGAGTTTTGGTAAATAGAAGTAAGGCGCAGTATTATTTTTTAATAAGGTTTTTGTATTGTGAAAAACATACAGACCAAAATCAACTAAACTACCAGAAGTCTCTTCATTATTGATGATTAAATGTCTTTCATTTAAATGCAACCCTCTGGGCCTTACCATAAGCACAGCAGTTTCGTTTTTTAACTGATAAGATTTTCCTCTTTTAGAGTCAATTAATGAAATTGTTTTATTATTGGCATCAATTAAGTTTTGTTGTCCTTGAATGCAATTTTTCCATGTAGGTGAATTGCTGTCTTCTAAATCGGCCATAAAGGTTTTTGCACCAGAATTTAAAGCATTGATTATCATTTTTCTATCAACAGGACCAGTGATTTCAACACGCCTGTCCTGAAGGTCTTTTGGAATTTCACCAGCAACCCAGTGACCTTCTCTAATGTGTTTTGTCTCCTCTGGAAAAATTGGAAATTCACCTTTATCAAATTTCTTTTGTTGCGACGTTCGGTTATTTAATAAAGCCAATCGCTTATTATTAAATTGTTCATGAAGAACTGTAATGAAGTCTAAAGCATCATCGGTTAAGATTTCAGGATAGTAATTTTTTACCTGATTAGTGAACTGAATTTCCGGTTGTTTTAAAAGTGTATTTTCCATGATTATTTATTTATGCATGACAATATTATAACAAAGATTTTAAAAAAACAAGCGAACGTTCGCTAAAAAAGCATTTTCGCTATTTTAGTTTCATTCGCATATTTAATTATCTTTGTACAGTAACTATGGAACAAGATTATATAAAACTCATATTTGGTTTAAAACTTAAGCAAATTCGAACTGATAAGAACTTGTCATTATTTGGATTGTCTAAAATTTCGGGTTTATCAAAATCGTATTTAAACGAAATAGAGAAAGGGAAAAAATATCCAAAACCTGATAAGATTGCCATTCTATCAGAGAAACTTGATGTGCCTTATGATCAAATGGTCTCATTAAAACTGGATAAAAATCTGGCTCCTATTGGAGAGCTTTTGCAGTCAAAAATTTTAAAAGAGATTCCTCTGGAACTTTTTGGAATTAAAGAAAGTAACTTGATAGATATTGTTGCCAATGCACCTGCAAAAGTCAATGCATTTATAAGCACGATAATTGAAATAGCTAAGCATTATAATTTTAGCAGAGAGAGTTTTTTCTTAGCTTCAGTTCGATCATTTCAAGAAGCAAACAATAATTATTTTGATGAGTTAGAACAACAGGTTTTAAAATTTTCGAAAGCGTACCAGCTGGATTTGACCAGACCTATTAATTCTGATGAATTAGAAGAGATATTAGTTGAAGAATATGGTTATATCATTAATGAAAGTGAATTAAGCACCTATGAAATGTTAGAAAATTTACGTTCAGTTTTTGTACCCAAAACCAAAACGTTGTTACTGGCTAATGGTATAGATGAAGCGCAGCGCACATTTATTTATGCCAAAGAGATCGCTTATAATTTTTTAGAGATCTCAGACCGTTTATACACTTTTCCATGGATTAAATTTGAAAGCTTTGATCAGGTGCTTAATAATTTTTATGCATCCTATTTTGCTGGAGCCTTAATTATTCCCAAGAAAGAATTCACATCAAAACTTGAACGCATTTTTGAAAACGATTTTTTAGATGAAGCTATGTTTATTAAAACGATAAATAGTTTTAACGCATCACCAGAATCATTTTACCAGCGATTAACAAATATTTTACCTAAAGCGTTTAATATTCAGGATTTATTCTTTTTAAGATTTACGCATAAATCAGGTAGCGAAAAATTTCATCTAAAAAAAGAGCTTCATTTATCACATCAGCATTCTCCCAGAGCGAACGAAACGAACGAACATTATTGCAGACGATGGGTCTCATTAAAAGTTCTGGAAGATATTAGCAAGAGTAAAAAAGCTCATGAATTTGATGTTCAAATTTCTAATTATGAAAGTGATGATACCAGGTATTTAGTATTGTCTTCGGCAACCAAAGACCCTTTTAAAGATAATCAGTTCAGAAGCATTAGTATTGGTTTACTCATCAATAAACAGTTAGAACGTAAACTTAAATTCTTAGATGATGAGCGTTTGATCACACAAAAAGTTGGTGTCACATGTGAACGATGTTCTGTAAACAATTGTGAGGTTCGAAAAGCACCTCCACATGTTTTAGAAAAAGCATTACAAAATCATGAAATTGAAACTATTGTTAATGCGTTGAATTTAAAATTTGATTCATAAGACTAAATTTTAGAACTGAAATTTTAGTTGAACACTAATAGGTTTTTCAGTTGTTTTAGAAGGATTGATTTGAGTTTTATCTGTGTTCAAATTAGATAATGAAATGCCTAATAAACGTACAGAATTATTCAGTTTTTCTTGGTATAATAAGTCTTTTGCAGTTTCTAAAACCATACTTTTCTCACTAATAAAATAGGGCAAGGTTTTGCTTCTGGTTTGTAATGTAAAATCACTATACTTAATTTTCAAGGTTACCGTTTTTCCTGCAACCTTACTTTTGTGCAATCGCTTCGAAACTTCTTCAGCAATATGCTCCAGTTTTTCTAGCATAAAAACTTCAGATGATAAATTTTCACTAAACGTACGTTCAGCAGCCAGTGATTTTCTGATGCGATTTGGTTTTACTTCACTTGTGTGAATCCCTCTAACTACATGGTAATAAAAACGACCAGATTTTCCGAAGTGCTCGTCTAAATACTCCAGAGATTTTGCTTTCAAATCTCTACCAGTAAAAATTCCTTTTTGATACATTTTTTCAGCAGTAACCTTGCCCACACCATAAAATTTACGAATGTCTAAATCTTCTAAAAACTTTAAAACCTCTTCCGGATTTACAGTTTTTTGTCCGTTGGGCTTGTTGTAATCACTGGCTACTTTAGCAATAAATTTATTAATAGATATTCCAGCAGAAGCGGTTAAGCCAACGTCATTAAAAATTCGGGTCCTGATCTCTTTAGCGATTAATGAAGCACTGGGATTCCCTTTTTTGTTTTCAGTAACATCTAAATACGCTTCGTCGAGTGAAAGGGGTTCAACCAAATCGGTATACTCATAAAAAATACGTCGTACTTGTTTCGAAATTTCAGTATATCTGGCAAAATCGGTTTTTACAAAAATTAATTCCGGACATAATTTAATGGCCAATCGACCAGACATAGCACTTTTTACGCCAAACTTTCGAGCTTCATAACTTGCAGCACTTATCACACCTCGAGTACCACCACCTCCAACAGCAATAGGTTTTCCTTTGAGTTCTGGATTGTCCATTTGCGCAACAGAGGCATAAAATGCATCCATATCAACATGAATTATCTTTCTAATTGGAAAATCGTTTGGCATGCTGTAAATTTAGACATTAAATGTCTTTTTTCATGATAGAAATAGAACGTAAATTCTTAGTAGTTTCAGACGATTATAAAACAGAGTCTTTCAGCCAAACCCGAATTATTCAAGGGTTCTTAAATACAAATCCTGAGCGAACAGTAAGAGTTCGTCTTAAAGGAGAACAAGGGTTTTTAACTGTAAAAGGAAAATCAACCGATAATGGTTTGAAGCGTTTTGAATGGGAGAAGGACATCTCAAAAACAGATGCTAAGGCACTTTTAAATTTGTGTGAAAAAGGTGTGATTGATAAAGTAAGATATGAAGTTAAAAAAGGGAAACACATCTTTGAAATCGATGAGTTTTTTGGAGATAATCAAGGGTTGATTATTGCAGAACTTGAACTTCAGCATGAAAATGAAACTTTTGATTCACCTGTATGGTTAGGTAAAGAAGTCACAGGAGATGCTAAATATTACAATTCTCAGTTAAGTCAAACACCATATAAAATTTGGAAATAAAATAATACAACATGAAACAGTTTATCTTACCAGTCTTTTTATCACTAATCCTATTGTCGTGTAAGGATAATACCCAAACTTCAGTTAAACCTTTAAAAGAAGTTGTTGCAGAAGATGTGGACAACACTGAAGTTGAAAAAGAAAGTAAACAGTCTATCAAAGCTTTAAAAAAGGAACTGACTGAAAAGGGTTTTCAAACTTTTGATTACATAGATGAAAAAACCCAGGATACGATTTTAATGCAACAATACTTTATAGCATTTTTAAAACGAGGTCCGATTCGAAATCAAAATGAAGAGGAAGCTAACCGGCTTCAGAATGAGCATTTAGCACATTTGAGTAAGATGTATGAATTAGGCTATGCAGATATTTCAGGACCGTTTGGTGATGATGGTGATATTCGAGGCATCACCATTTACAATGTTCCAACTCAAGCTATGGCAGATAGTCTGGCTAATTCAGATCCTATGGTAAAAGCTGGTCGACTGGAAATAGAAATCCATCCTTGGTGGGCAGGAAAGGGGTTTCCGTTGCGATAACACATAAAAAAGCCACTCAAATAGAGTGGCTTTTTTATTACCTTATAAGGTATTTTTATACGTTTTTAGCGCAACACGCTTTTTTGCAATCTTTAGCACAAGCCATTTTTTCGGCTTCTGACATGTTAGCACAAGATGTTTTGTCACATGTTTCAGAACACACATGTTTTTCCGATGAGAAGGCCTCAACAGTTTTCATGTCTTTCACTTTGTAAGTGTCACCAGCTTTGGCAACAGCTTCCTCTAAAGAGTTGGTTGTTACTTTAGCTTCGTCATATTCAACCATTGCGATTTCTTTTTCGAAGTCCACTTTAGCAGATTTCACACCATCCATTTTAGCAATTTTCTTTTCAATAGTCTTTGCACAACCCATTGCACAAGTCATACCTTCAATACCAAACTCTGCTTTTGCGTACGTGGCATTTGGGTCTAATTGCTTTGCCTCAATTGTATTTAATTCAGTATTAACCTCAGTCTCCACAGTTTTTACTTCAGGCTGAGCGTCATTCTTACAAGCCATAACAGCAACTGATATAGATGCAAGAACTAATATGTTTTTTAATGTCTTCATTGATTTAAAATATTGTATTTGATAACAAACTTAATAAATATTGATGTTCCTTGCATTAAAATTAACGAATTTTGTGACTTAGTTAGAAGATGTTATGAAAAACACAAAAAATAAATGGCTGTATTTAATTGTTTTAGCATTAATTTGGGGAAGCTCTTTCATTTTAATAAAGAAAGCACTTATAGGGTTAACTCCTTATCAGTTGGGTGCTCTACGAACAATCATAACCGGGTTTTTTCTTTTTGCTGTTGGATTTAAGAGTATTAAATCGATAAAAAAACAAGAATGGAAATGGGTTATATTATCAGGATTTCTGGGCTCGTTTATTCCGGCATTTTTATTTGCAATTGCTGAAACAGAAATAGATAGCGCTGTCACTTCTATTTTAAATTCGTTGGTGCCTTTAAATACCGTTTTATTTGGATTTGCTGTGTTTAAAATCGCATCTACGAAGCGTCAGATTTTAGGTGTGATTGTTGGTTTTATTGGGACAAGCATCTTAATTTTAAAAGGAGCTGAACTTAATCCAAATCAGAATTATTTATTTGCAGGATACATTATTCTTGCAACCTTTATGTATGCGCTTAACGTTAATATTATAAAGAAGTATTTGCAACATGTAAAGCCTTTAAGCATTGCAACCGGAAACTATGTGGCTATCATCATGCCAGCAGTTGTCATACTGTGTTTTAGTGATTTTTTTAACGAACGTACATTTGCTCATCCAGATTTTAACAAGTCTGTAGGTTACATTGTCATTCTTTCTTTTTTTGGAACAGCCTTAGCCAAGGTATTGTTTAATACATTGGTACAGATTTCTACACCAGTTTTTGCCTCTTCTGTAACCTATTTAATGCCTGTAGTGGCTTTGGTCTGGGGACTATTAGATGGAGAAGGATTTAGCTTGGCACAAGCTCTAGGAAGTTTTATAATATTAATAGGTGTTTATCTTTCACACAAAAGAAAGCGATAAAAAAACCCGAAACAGTAGAGTTTCGGGTTTTAAAAATTCAATTTATTTTGAGGTTAATCAAAATCGGCATCAGAAACACCTTCATTGATTTTAACTTCTTTTAGTTTAAACACGACTGATTGTCCCATCATACTTGCGTCTCTAGTTTCAGGAAACTTTAAGCCATTATAGTCTTTATAATCTTTTAAAATAGCTTCCTGTGATTGCGTTTGACCTTGCATTGTTGTGTTTTGAACTTCTTTTACTTTAAGTCCTGTTTCAACATCGTAGTAAAGTACAAAAGACACAACTTCACCAGGAACTTCAACAACATAGGCATCCTTACCATCCACTTTTTCAATACCAGTTATTTTGGCTGAATCTGAATCAACCAGATTTATTTCCATAAATAATCCTGCATTAGCTTTCATATCATTTGTCATATTTTCTGGTAATGGCTGCTTGTTGGCTGTAGCACTTTCCTGTGTCATTACCATAGACATCATTTTATTTCCGCCCATGTATATATTCTGAACTGTTTTACCATCAACACGTTTTTCTTCAGAAACCACAGCTCCCATTGGCGTTGTAGCTTCATATTGAGTCATAACCGATTCTAAACTGTTCATTTTATCTGTAACTCCGGAAGCTTTCAGGTAATTAGTCATAACAGATTTTACAGTAACACCTTCTGGTAATTCTGCTCCGTATTCAGGCTTGTCAGTAGGATTAGCAAATTTGTCATAATACTTAATTGGAATTCCTGTTTTTTCAAGATTTTCAATAACTTCACTGCCTTTACCAACAATTACCACTCTTGCGTTTTCTGGTTTAATATACTTATTAGCTACACGCATAACATCATCTGCAGTAACTGCATTAATTTTTTGTAAGTATGTCGTGTAGAAATTTTTAGGTAAATTGTTAAGTTTTATATTTAAAGCGTAGCTAGCAACTGTTTGAGGGTCTTCTAATCCCATTATAAAATTACCAACATATTTAGCTTTTGTATCTTTAAGTGCCTGAGGATCTACTGGCTCTGTTCTAATGCGATTAATTTCTTTTAATGCTTCAACAACAGCACTGTCAGTTACCATGTTTCTTACTTTAGCTGTTGCGCTAAAACTTCCGGCACCATACCTGTTTGCATTTAATCTTGAATAAGCACCATAAGTATATCCTTTATCTTCACGCAAATTTTTAAATAAGTAGCCTTCGCCTCCACCACCTAGGATGCTGTTTGCGATAATACTTGCATGATAATCTTCATCATTCATTTTTAAATCTACACTATTTTCAATAGCGATGCTCGATTGAGAAGCGTTAGGCAAATCCACAAAATTAATTTGAGTGTATTGCGCATTTGGATTAACTGGAGGAAGTGTTGTTGTTACGTCAACTGATTTTTCCCATTCGCCAAAATATTGTTTTACTTGTTTTCTTACAGTGCTAAGGTCAACGTCTCCAATAATTACTAAATAGGCATTATTTGGATTGAAATACTTTTCATAAAACGCAAGTGCATCACCAAAAGTAACATTGTTTACTGTTTCTTCAGTTACAAATTCACCATATGGATGTTTTGTTCCGTATAACAAAGCATTACTAACACGATCACTTATAGCATCTATACTTTTTTCTTCTGTTTTTAAGCCTTCAATAAGCTTTTCTTTTTCTTTATTAAATTCTTCTTCAGTCAATAATGGATTGATAGCAGCATCAGCCATAAGTTCTAATACTCGTTCTGAATATTTTGAAAGCGATCTGGCAAATGCACCACTAAAACTAAAGTTTAAGCTTGCCCCTAAAAAATCGATTTCATCATTAAATTCATCTTTAGAAATGCTTGTTGTACCATTTCCTAACATGCTTCCGAGAAGGGTTTCAACACCAGCTTTAGATCCTGTAGCAATTGGTTTGTTATCGATTCTTAAAGAATAAGAAACTCTTGGAAGTTTATGATTTTCAACAACAAGAACTTTTAATCCATTTTTCAATTCAAATTCACTAGGAACTTCTAAAGAAATTGTTGGTTCTGGACCTGGTTTTGGTTGAACAGATCTATCTAATTGTGCATTTACACTAATTACCGATACAAAGAACAGTAACATAAATGCTGATAATTTGGTTTTCATATTATATAATGTTTTCATCTTATTGTTCGTCTTTTTGTGGTAAGTATTCAATTTCAACGCGTTGGTTCGGACTTAAATATTTTTTGGCAACTTCTTGAATGTCCTCTCTTGTGATAGATCTGTAAATATCAATTTCTTTATTAATTAAATCAACATCACCATACAACAGATAATATGTTGCTAATGATCCTGCAATACCTTCAATACTAGAGTTTGCATTCACGAATTGATTTTCAAACTGATTAATCAATTTTTGATGGTCACGTTCAGATATTAATTCATTTTGCATTTTAGCAATTTCTTCATCCATTTCAGTCAGTAAGGTATCTAAAGTAACATCGCCTAATGGAAGCGCAAACATTGCAAATATGCTGTAGTCCATCTGTGTAATATTTACTGCTTGAACAGCTAAAGCTTGCTTTTGCTCATCCACCAGTTTCTTGTAAAGTACAGAACTTTTACCACCACTTAAATACGATGAAATCATATCTAAAATATACGCATCTCTGTTTCCAAATCCAGGTGTTCTGTATGCAGCAAGAATAGCTGGGATTTGAATATTTTTGTCATAAGCTTTAGCATGCTGAGTTTCAGTGATTGGTTCTTCTTTTGGAAAGTTTCTAACGACTTCAGGTCCTCTTTTAACTTCACTAAAGTATTTTTTTACTAATTCTTTTGTTTCGCCTGTATCAATATCTCCAGCTACAATTAATACAGCATTATTCGGGCCGTAATAATCTTTAAAATATTGATTGAACTCTTCAAGGGTTGAAGCATCTAAATCTTCCATGTAGCCAATATTTGGATCTTTATATGGATGTGCATTAAAAAGATTAGCTCCAAGAGTTTCAAATATTTTTCCATAAGGGGACTCATAACGCTGACGCTTTTCTTCTTTTACCACTTCGTTTTGTGTATCAACACCAACTTGATCGATAACTGGATGTAACATTCTTTCAGATTCTAACCATAGTCCTAATTCCAATTTGTTTGATGGAAAAACCTCGTAGTAATAGGTTCTGTCTTGAGATGTGTTGGCATTAAATCTACCGCCATTCGCTGGTATAATTTTCATAAACTCTCCACGCTCTATATTTTCAGAACCTTCAAATAAGAGGTGTTCAAAAAAGTGAGCAAAACCTGTTCGAGGTGCTTCTGGGCTTCCTCCTACATCTTTTCCTCCTACATTGTACATAACCGATGTGATAACTACTGGAGCAGTGTTATCCTGATGAAGAATTACATGTAATCCATTATCTAGATCAAATTCTTCAAATTTAACTTCTTGTGCAGATGCAGCAAATAGTGCTAGTACAAATGCAGCTAAAGTAAATAAGCCTTTTTTCATTGTGAGTTTGTTTTAAATTAGTTTTTACGAGTTGTAAGTGTATGTTTTACATTAAATGTTACACACGTTTCACAAAAATAGTGAATAACTCGCCTTTTAAAGAATCTTAAAATGTAAAAAAAATCTTAAATCTTCTGAAAACAGCATTTTTTTCACGACCTTAAGGTGGTGAAAAATTTATAAATACTAATCATCATGAATACTTCGTTTTCAGTTGCCCTAAAATACGGACTTTACATTACCTTAAGTTTAATTGCCTTTTTTTTAATTTTAAGACTGTTTGATCTTCATGAAAACCCTTGGCTCAGATTGTTTAATGGCGTTTTTATGTGTGCAGGAATATACTATGCAATAAAGCATTATAAGTCAAAAACCCAAAAGGATTTTACTTATATTAATGGAGCAAAAACAGCAATTATAACAGGATTTGTAGCTACATTTATATTTACCATTTTTATGGCAATATATATGTTTCATATTGATACAGCTTTTACTGAAAAACTCCTGGGAAGCCATTTTATTGATTATGAGGTAGGAGCTAACATTTTATTATTTATAATTTTTATAGAAGGAATGGCATCTTCAGTTGTTTTAGCATTGGCTTTTATGCAAATCTTCAAAAAAAGTCACAATATTCCTCAAAACACATAAATCGTTTGTAGATTAATTAATTAGAATGTATATTTGCACCCGCTTTCTGAAGAGAAAGTAGATTTTTTAAACAAAATAATTAATAAAAACGTTACGCTATGTACGCAATTGTAGAGATAGCAGGGCATCAATTTAAAGTTGAAAAAGACCAGAAAGTTTTTGTTAACCGTTTAGCAACAGAAGAAGGTAAGAAAGTTTCTTTCGATAACGTTCTTTTAATTGGCGATGGTGACAATGTAACTTTAGGCGCCCCAGCTATAGACGGAGCACAAGTAAGTGCTAAAGTCTTAAAGCACCTTAAAGGTGACAAAGTAATAGTTTTCAAAAAGAAAAGAAGAAAAGGTTACCGTGTAAAAAATGGACACAGACAAGCCTTATCTGAAATCTTAATCGAAACTATCGTTTCTTCAGGAGCTAAGCCAGCCAAAAAAGCTGAGCCAAAGAAAGAAACTAAAAAAGATGAACCAAAGAAAGTAGAAGCCAAACCTGAAGCAACAAAAGCTGCTCCTAAAAAGGCATCTGGAAAAGCTGATGATTTGAAAAA
Source organism: Algicola sp. (assembly GCA_018222875.1). GTDB lineage: Bacteria > Bacteroidota > Bacteroidia > Flavobacteriales > Flavobacteriaceae > Psychroserpens. Next base: position 11,325 of record JAAEZL010000018.1, on the reverse strand, counting down.
AATCGAAGGAGCTGGACCAAAAGCTGCTGAAGCATTGGTAAACGCTGGATATGAAACTTTTGCTAAAGTTGCAAAAGCGAAACCTGAAGAATTAAGCAATGTGTTGTCTGAAGCAAGTTCTAGATTAGCACATATCGTTACAGACACATGGCCAAAGCAAGCTAAATTGGCAGCAGATGGTAAGTGGGACGAGCTTAAAGCTTTACAAGAGAAATTAGATGGTGGAATTGAGAAATAATTCCATTTAAGTATAACAATAAAACCTTAAGACAATGGCTCATAAAAAAGGAGTAGGTAGTTCTAAGAACGGTAGAGAATCAGAATCGAAACGCTTAGGTGTTAAAATTTTTGGTGGACAAGCAGCAGTAGCTGGAAACATTATCGTTAGACAAAGAGGTAATACACATCATCCAGGTGAAAATGTGTATGGAGGAAAAGATCACACTTTACATGCTAAAGTTGATGGTTTAGTAAAATTCACAAAGAAAAAAGATGGTAAATCTTTTGTTTCTATTGAGCCTTTTGAAGCTTAATTGAATACATTCTTCAGAGTTTTATCTCACACTATTGAAAAACCCATTCTAAACTAGAATGGGTTTTTTATTTTCAGTATTGTTATTTTGCAGGAGTAGTGGACACTCCTAAATGATCTCCATTTTCTTCAATAAAAAGCTGGCATTCATATTTTGGCAAATGCCTTTTTTAAATTTATAATCAAAGTAGAGCTCGTTATTTATAATTTCTGCATCGAAAAAATAGTTTTTTACGTCTTTTAATTCATTTGAAATCTCACATAAACTTAAATCATGTGTTGCAATAATTCCAGTGGCATTTCCAGCAACTAGTTTTTCGACAAACTTTTTGGAGCCAATGGCTTTATCTGTACTATTAGTGCCTTTTAAAATTTCATCGAGAATGATAAAATAAGGTTCTTTTTCTATGGCATCTACAATAAATTTTAAGCGTGTCAACTCTGAAAAGAAATAACTGCTGTCATCAGTTAGAGAATCACTTGTGCGCATGCTTGTTATGAGTTTTACAGGAGAATACTCACTGGATGCAGCACAAACAGGCATGCCGATATTTGCCATGACAATATGTAATGAGACGGTTCTTAAAAATGTGCTTTTTCCAGCCATATTAGCTCCAGTCACTATAAAAAACTGTTTGTTGTTAATACTGACATCACTACAAACGCGCTTGGTTTTATTAAGGAGAGGATGCCCTAAATCTTTAGCATTAATAGTGTTTTGATTTTGTGAAATTTTTGGAAAGACATGGTCTTGGTGATTAAAGGCATAGTTCCCTAAACTATTGTAGGCATCAAAAAAGGATACGACTTCAAACCAGTCTTCAACCTTATGTGCATATTTAGAAATCCATTGCTCAACCTTGTATGCATTTTTTATATCTGAAAGTAAATATCCATTGCCAAAGATAGCTCCAATAAGATTGTTTCGATTATCTAGTGCATCTAAGTGTTTTGAGAATTCAGTGAAAATAACAGACGCTTTTTTATCGTCAGATTGAATTTTTTTCTGTTTTTCCTGAAGGAGCTTAGAATTGAAACGTTCATTTTCTATTTGAAGTAATAAGGACGCATATTGCTTGAAGGTATCTTTAGTTATACCAGAATTTAAAGCCAAAACATTAATTTTCTTTAAATAAAGTCCAGTTAATCCCAAACCTGTAAATATCCAGTACCCAAAAAATGAGATGTCTAACACATTAGCTATAGCTAAGACGAGCAGCGTTACTGAGATTAATGTAAACACCCATGGTATTAGTTTTAATTCTCTTGGGATGAAGGGCTTATGAGTTTTTAGCCAATGTATAATATTTGAGGCTGGAGTTTCAGTTTTTATTAAGCTTCCGGTTGCAGCATAATGTTGTGTCCATTCTGTTTTTCCGGATAATTCCCTAATGGCTTGTTGTCGCTCTTCAATATCTGAGCAATTATTCGCTTTTAAGATATTTGAAAGTTCACGTTGTCCTTCTGAAGAACTTGTTCGGTTTATATACTGAAAAAAAGAACCTTTTCCGAAGAGATCAATATCTAAACTGTAATCATGTTTTGGGTCTTGATATTGAGAACCTGTTTCTCTATGGTGAAACTCTCCTGAAGCAATTTTTAATTCCTCAGCATTAATACCAGCTAATGCCTTATGAAGTTCATATTTGGTTTTAGTATCTGTGTATTTTGACAGCAAGTAAATAAATATGCCGAGTCCTACAACTCCAATTAGAGCTGCTAATCGCCAATTTGAAAAGGTAAAATAAACTGCAATTCCAGTAATGATAAATATTAATAAACGTAAGGAACTAATAAGAAGAAGTCCTTTTTTTAGCGAAGACACCTCTTTATTGTGTTTGTCTAATTTTTGATTATAAAATTTTATTGGGTCAATCATGATTACATTTATAGTGTAAAGAAACAAAAAATCCCAAGATTGCTCTTGAGATTTCCGTTTTATAAGAGATTCTTTGCTTGCGCTCTGAATGACATTATTCTTTAAGGCTGGCTTTTAAATATTCTTGATTCATTCTCGCGATATTTTCTAAAGAAATTCCCTTAGGGCATTCAACTTCGCATGCTCCTGTATTTGTACAGTTTCCGAAGCCTTCTTCATCCATTTGTTTTACCATATTTAACACGCGATCTGTAGCTTCAACCTGACCTTGTGGCAATAGTGCAAATTGCGATACCTTTGCACCTACAAACAGCATAGCACTTGAGTTTTTACAACTGGCTACGCATGCACCACAACCAATACAAGTTGCTGCATCAAATGCTTTATCTGCATGTTCTTTTTCAATGGGAATAGCATTGGCATCTTGAGTGTTTCCAGAGGTATTTACAGAAATAAAACCACCTGCCTGTTGAATTCTGTCAAAAGCAGTTCTGTCGACGATTAAATCCTTTACTACAGGAAATGCTTTAGCTCTCCAAGGTTCAATATAAATGGTATCACCATCTTTAAAACTACGCATGTGTAATTGGCAAGCTGTAATTTTAGTTTCCGGACCATGAGCTCTACCGTTGATATATAGCGAGCATGTTCCGCAGATTCCTTCTCTACAATCATGGTCAAAGGCAACAGGCTCTTCTGATTTCTCTATTAATTCTTGATTAAGAACATCAAGCATTTCTAAAAATGACATATCTGGGGACACATCACTTAGAGCATAATCGACCATTTTTCCTTTATCACTGGCGTTTTTTTGACGCCATATTTTCAATGTTAAATTCATCATAGCTCTTTTTATTTGTAACTTCTCTCTTTTACTTCAATATTTTCATAATCCAGTGCTTCTTTATGATGCACAGCTTCGCTTGGTTGACCTTTATATTCCCAAGCCGAGACATATTGATATTCAGGTCTTCTGAGGGCTTCACCAGTTTCTGTCTGATATTCATCTCTAAAATGTCCACCAGCAGATTCTTCACGCTCTAAAGCGTCTTTTGCGAACAACTCTCCTAATTCTAAAAAGTCTGCAACACGACCAGCTTTGGCTAATTCTTCATTATATTCATACTCTCCTCCCGGAACATAAACGTCTTGATAAAATTCTTTCCTAAGTTCTGCAATTTCTGTAATAGCCGATTTTAAATCTTCAGCGTTACGAGCCATTCCACATTTATTCCACATGATTTTACCTAATCGCTTATGAAAATGATCAACAGATTTTGTTCCTTTATTATTGATTAATTTATCAATATTTGAGCGTACATTTTTTTCAGCTTCATCAAACTCTTTTGAGTCTGTTGGAATTGTTCCTGTTCTAATATCATGAGCTAAATAATCACCAATGGTATAAGGCAATACGAAGTACCCATCAGCTAAGCCTTGCATTAATGCTGAAGCTCCCAAACGGTTAGCGCCATGATCAGAGAAGTTGGCTTCTCCAATGGCATATAAACCAGGCACTGTTGTCATTAAATTATAATCTACCCAAAGTCCTCCCATCGTATAATGAACAGCAGGATAAATCATCATAGGAGTTTCGTATGGATTTTGATCTACGATTTTTTCGTACATCTGAAATAAGTTTCCATATTTGTTAGCAATAACTTCTTTTCCAAGTTTTTGCACAAGAGCACTATCGTCTTCATTAAGCCCTTTAACATGCGCTTGTTCTTTTCCATAGCGCTCAATAGCCGCAGAGAAATCTAAATAGACAGCCTCTCCAGTTTTGTTAACACCATAGCCAGCATCGCAACGTTCTTTAGCAGCTCTCGATGCAACATCTCTTGGTACTAAGTTTCCGAATGCAGGATAACGACGCTCTAAGTAGTAATCTCTGTCTTCTTCTGAAAGCTGTGTAGGTTTTAGAGTTCCGTTTCTGATGGCTTCAACATCTTTCATATGTTTTGGAACCCAGATTCGTCCATCATTTCTTAAAGATTCAGACATTAAAGTCAGTTTAGATTGATGATCTCCAGATACAGGAATACAAGTTGGATGGATTTGTGTATAACATGGATTAGCAAAGAATGCTCCACGTTTATGTGCTTTCCATGCGGCAGTTACATTACTTCCCATGGCATAGGTTGATAAATAGAATGCATTACCATATCCACCAGTTCCTAAAACAACAGCATGAGCAGAATGACGTTCAATTTCTCCGGTAACCAAGTTACGTGCTATAATTCCTCTTGCTTTACCATCAACAATAACAACGTCTAACATTTCATGACGTGTATACATTTTTATTTTACCACGACCGATTTGACGGTTCATTGCAGAATAAGCACCAAGCAATAGCTGCTGGCCAGTCTGACCTTTGGCATAAAATGTTCTGGATACCAAAACACCACCAAACGAACGGTTATCTAAAAGACCACCATATTCTCTTGCAAAAGGAACACCTTGAGCGACACACTGGTCGATAATATTTGTGGATACCTCAGCCAAACGATACACATTAGCTTCTCTGGAACGGTAATCACCACCTTTTACAGTGTCATAAAACAAACGGTAAGTTGAGTCGCCATCACCTTGATAATTCTTTGCGGCATTAATTCCTCCCTGAGCAGCAATAGAGTGCGCACGTCTTGGAGAATCTTGAAAACAAAATGCCTTTACATTGTAACCTAATTCTGCTAATGTTGCAGCGGCAGAACCTCCTGCCAATCCAGTTCCAACAATAATAACATCAATTAAACGCTTGTTAGCAGGATTAACCAAATTAATTTCGTTTTTGTAGTTAGTCCATTTTTCTGCCAATGGACCTTTTGGTATTTTGGAATCTAAAGCCATATTTAGATGTGTTTTTTAGTGATTAAAATGATGGAATAAAGCAATGAAAATGAATCCTAAAGGAACTCCTATTGAATAGACTTTTGCAAATCCTTTTAATCCTTTTGTGTATTTATTATTTGCTCCAATGGACTGAAATGAGGAATTAAAACCGTGTAACAGGTGAAGTGCTAAAAACACAAAACCCAAACAGTATAATGCCACTCTCCAGATTGGCTCAAATTTATGTACTAATTCTTCATGATATCTATAGCCACTGTCTGCAACCTCAGGATTAATTAGACCAGACATATCGCCAGCAATGTATTTTGTGTTAATCTCTGGAATCCAGAAATCAATAAAGTGAATGATTAAGAATATCAGAATAAAACCTCCACTCCAAATCATGTTTCTACTCATCCAGGTTGAGTTTCCGGATGGGTTATTTTTTGAATATCCAATAGCTCTTGCTCTGTTATTTTTAATTTCGAGAACAAATCCCATAACAAAATGGAAAATAACACCAAATATTAAAACAGGTTGCAACAGGTATTGAATCACCCAAAAGGTACCCATAAAATGAGATACGTCGTTAAATGTATCAGGACTGAATACAGATAGGCTATTAATTGCAAAATGTTGTAAAATGAAAACCATGAGGAAGAGTGCCGAAAGTGCCATGGCAAACTTTCTTCCAATCGTCGAATTTAAAATTCCGCTCATTATAATTGTAGTTAAATTTGTCTAACAAAGATAAGGTTCATTGTGCTGTACAACAAATTTTAACTACAATTTTAGTTATTTAGAATGTGTTTAATTAGACACTATGGGAATTAAACCACGAAGTCCCATGTCAACAACCTGTTCTCCAGCTTCAGGTTCGTATTTTCCATCTGCATTTACTTCAGTCCACTCAAAACTGTTATTAATAGAAAACGAAAGAGTTACGATCACATCTTGAGTTTCATTTCCGGTAATGTTCAATCCGTTTTCGAATTCACCTGTTACTACGCAAGAACCTGCAGGAATTGGTGAAGAGTTAAATAACGGATTAGGAACTGTTGTTGCACCTTCTGGAGCCTGCCCTTGAGTTGTAAACCCCAAAGCTTCAAAAGCCCAAAACCCTTGTAATTTATTTGCATTGATATCAAACGTACTTCCGTTTAAATCAAAAGAAGTAATGTAAGAATTATACCCAACAAAACTTCCCAAAGTTCCACTGATATCCTGTCCATTTACCACTATATCAATGTCGCCTTCCTGGTATGCTAAAGACACGCGTATCCATTCATAATTTCCAGACGCGACTTCACTTAACGGAATGCTCAGAAATGTATCAGTATTACCTGCGAATATTGCATTTTGAAAATTTATAGCCTGAGCACCACCAGCAGTAGTTTCTGAGCCAACATAAATAATTTCACCAGTCTCTAAAGGCGTTGTTGCTGTAGGAGCTAATTCAATATAATTGGCACTCATTCGGTTTATGGAAGGTGATTGCGCTGCATTTCCCGCAGGAATTGTAGCTGGTTGTCCGAAATTATCTAAACGAACTTGATTTGGATCAAATTTTAGCTTAATAACTAAGTTTGGTTCTGTAGAATTTTGCTGTTGCGTATCATCATTATCTTCACCACAAGACATCATAAATCCGCAGATTAATAAGATGCTAAGTTTTAGGTGTTTCATCGATTTAGAGTATTTATTATCACTTTAAATGTAATAAATTTATTTTATTTCGAAACTGGTTTTTTTGTCATCAATTTGAATAGTGTAGAGTCCTTTAGGCAAGTAATACTTATCGTTTTGGGATTTTTTAATTTCGATAGATGTATTTTCTTTGAGGAATGCTTTGCGACCTTTTTCGGTTAGAGTTACATCATAATTTGTATAATTAAACCCTTTATCAGCATTCATTGTGATTTGATTTAGAAGCGTGCCCTTTTCAGATAAAATTTTAATAGTTTTTTCATCTGAAGCATTAGAATAAAAAGCAATTTCTATTTCAGGTTCAAAGGCATCATACCATCTTCCCCAAGAACTTCCCCAACGTGATGAATGTCTCACATCATCAACTTTAAATAGTGTCAAAGCATCAAACATGATAGTCTTATTCATTTGTTGAAGCTCTGAAATGTCTGTTTTATAAATACTTCTTCCGTGGGTTCCCAGCAAAAGATCTTTAGCTTCAGTTTGAATGACAACATCATGTACAGCTACGTTTGGTAATCCTTTACTAAATACTTCCCAAGAATCCCCTTGATTGAAAGATACATAAGCACCATTATCGGTTCCTAAATAAAGGATGTTTTCATTTTCAGGATCTTCTTTAATCACATTTACAGGTGATGCCGGAATATTAGAACTAATGTCTTTCCAGGTTTGGCCATAATTATCACTCATATAGGCATAGACTTTAAAATCGTCCCAACGATATCCATTTAAGGTAACATAAACACGTTCTTTTTTGTGTTGTGAAGCTACCACTCGACTTACCCAAAGGTCTTTTGGTAAGCCGTTAGAAATGTTTGTCCAGTTGCCACCAGCATTTTTGGTAACATATACCAGTCCGTCATCACTTCCTGTATAAATTAATCCGAATTGAAAAGGGGATTCACTTATAGAAGTTAACGTACCATAAGCTACATTTCCTTTTTTTCCACCATTGGTTAAATCTTCGCTAATGGCTGTCCAGTCATCACCTTGATTCATAGAGCGCATCAATTTGTTTCCACCCAAATATAAAATATCCTGATTGTGAGGTGATAATAAAATAGGTGTTTGCCAGTTGAAACGATACGGATTTTCACCTAATTTATGCTTTGGTTGAATATAAGTATCTTCTTCAGTTTCAAGATTAAGCCTATAGTAGTTTCCAAATTGGTAACCTGTATAAACAATATTGTGATTTCTGTTATCGATTTGAATCTGCATTCCGTCTCCACCCATAATACCTTTCCATGGATACTGACCTCGTTGATGCCAGCTTTTATCTTCTGGTGCATTGTGTGCTCCAACCCAAACACCATTATCCTGTAAACCACCATACACATTATATGGTTTTTCATTATCTACATTAATGGCATAAAATTGTCCTACTGAAGGCGAATTGTTTTTAATCCAGTTTTCACCATCGTCATACGTAATGTTAACACCTCCATCATTACCGTTGATGAGGTGATTTGGGTTTTTCGGATTAATCCAAAGTGCATGATGATCAGCATGAACATTTTCTGCACTAATGGATGTAAATGTTTTTCCACCATCTTTCGATTTAACAATAGGAACACCATAAATGTAAATATGATCTGCATTGTTTGGAGCCACATAAATGTGACCAAAATAATACCCATAACTGTAATAAATGTCGTCCAGATAATCGTCATGTGTTTTGTTCCATGTTTTTCCACCATCAGTACTTTTATACACCTCAGTTCCAATTACTGGTGTGTCAAATAACATAGAGTTGGCATCTTCAATATATTTGGCAAGGTCAACAGGTTTCACATTTCCGCTTCTAACCATTTGCTTTACATTTTCGGCACGATATTTTTCCTGAAAGCCATTCATTTTCAGATACTCGTTCAGTTTTTTATCTTCCAGTTTTAAGAAAGTATCTGTTGACATGGTTTTGAAATCTTCTTTAGAAAGTATGTTAGAATCTTCTTTTTTGTCTTCGGAAGGTCTTCGGAATTGACTATCATGAACTGCATATATAATATCATCATTATAAATTGCTAAGCCAATTCGTCCAACACCATTTCCTGTTGGAAAGCCACTGTTTTCAGTTGAAACTTTAGTCCATGTGTTTCCCGCATCAGTACTTTTGTATATGGCTGAATTAGTTCCGCTGCCATCAAAATTCCATGCTTTTCGATCTTTTGTCCATGAAGATGCAAACATCAAGTTGAAATTATTCGGATTGGTTTGTAAATCAATAATACCACTTGAGTCGTCAACAAATAAAGTTTGCGACCATGTTTTTCCGCCATCTGTTGTTTTATAAATTCCTCGTTCCTGATTTGAAGAATATAAATGACCAGTCACACCAACAACCACTTCATCTGGATTGTTTGGGTTGACAAGAATCCGACCAATATGATGAGAATCGGTTAAACCCATATTTTGCCAGCTCTTTCCGTTATCTGTAGATTTTAGAATTCCAATTCCTGCATAACTGGATCTGGAGCTGTTATTTTCACCTGTGCCAACCCAAATGGTTTTGTTTTTCCAGTCGACGGCAATATCACCAACATTTTGAGTGTTTGAACTATCTAAAATTGGAGTAAACGTTGTTCCGTTATTTACAGTATGCCATACACCACCTGAAGCATATCCAACATAAAACTCAGTAGGATCTTCAGGATTCACATCCAGATCGACCACACGACCACTCATAATGGTTGGACCAATGTTTTCGAAGGCTACGTTTTTAACAAGGGATGATTCAGAAAGCTTTTGTTTTTGATCTAATGCCTGAGTAATTGTTTCAGCAGAAGTTGCTGGTTGTTGAGCAAATGAAATTAATATGCTCGCAGTAAAAATAAATGATAAAAATTTTGAGTATGACATGATGGATAGAATTTTTGTGGCATGAAATTAATCAATTAAGCGGGAATCTTCAAAAAGTTGGTTAAAGTTTAGCAGATTATAAGTTTCACTTTTGCTTGCGGATTAGTTTGTTTATTTTTGATACTTATAATTTGTTCAATAAAATTCTCGAGGTATTGAGAATCTAAAAATATGTTTTTCCAATGAAATACAACAAAATAGAAAGTTCACTTTTTATAAAAAACCGAAAAAATTTTGCAGCCAAAATGAAACCTAACAGTTTGGCTGTGTTTAACTCTAATGATATCTATCCTGTTGGTGCAGATAGTACCATGCCTTTTCAGCAACATCGCGATATTTTTTATTTGAGTGGAGTTGATCAGGAGGAAAGTATTCTTGTGATATTTCCCGATTGTCCAAAGGAAAAACACCGAGAAATTTTATTCTTAAAAGAAACCAACGAACATATAGCGGTTTGGGAAGGCGAAAAATTAACTAAGGAAACTGCTTTTAAAACCAGTGGCATAAAAACAGTTTACTGGCTTAAAGACATGGAAAAAATCATGTTTGAGTTGATGACGCAATGCGATACAGTTTACATTAATACAAACGAACATTACAGGGCAAATGTAGAAACTGAAACTCGTGAAGATCGCTTTACGAAATGGTTAAAAGACAAATATCCAGCACACGCTGTCGCAAAAAGTAATCCGATTTTACAACGTTTACGCTCAGTAAAAGATCCAATTGAGATTGATTTAATGCAGAAAGCATGTGATATCACCGAAAAAGGATTTCGTCGCGTATTAAATTTCGTAAAACCTGAGGTTTGGGAATTTAATATTGAAGCCGAATTCATGCATGAATTTCTAAATAACCGTTCCAGAGGATTTGCGTACACGCCAATTATTGCCTCAGGAAATAATGCCAATGTTTTACATTATATAGAAAACAATCAACAATGTAAAGCCGGTGATTTGATTTTAATTGATGCAGGAGCTGAGTACGCAAACTACGCAAGTGACATGAGTAGAACGATTCCTGTTTCTGGTCGCTTTTCAGAACGACAAAAAGAAGTTTACAATGCTGTAAACAGAGTGAAAAATGATGCTACAAAAATGCTTCAACCAGGAACTATTTGGGCAGATTACCATGTTGAGGTTGGTAAATTAATGACTTCAGAACTGTTAGGTCTTGGCTTACTGGACAAAGCAGATTTACAAAACGAAGACAAAGACTGGCCAGCTTATAAAAAGTATTTCATGCACGGAACAAGTCATAACATTGGATTAGATACACATGATTACGGAATTTTAACCGAGCCAATGCAAGCTAATATGGTATTTACTGTTGAGCCAGGAATTTATATTCCTGATGAAGGCTTCGGAATTCGCTTAGAAGACGACGTTGTGATTCAAGACCAAGGAGAGCCTTTTAATTTGATGCGTAACATTCCAATTGAAGCTGAAGAGATTGAAGAGATCATGAATTCTTAGAAATGATTGTAGAACACAAAGGAAGTTCAGTTTTTTAC
>JAAEZL010000017.1:6049-39478 GCA_018222875.1 Algicola sp. | reverse complement strand
TGAATACTGGCTCCATTTGTCTTGTAAATGACTAACTGGTAATAAGGAATAATCCAGGTGTAATTTTTAAGTCCTTTGTTGATGTAAACTATGATGCCATCTGATCGCATTTCAATATTAGCATAGTTTATATCTGAAACAAGGTTCAGGTATTGCTGCATGTTAGGACTCGCGTCTTCAATAATCATTCGCTTTGAACCGACACCTCCCATTCTTAAAGATTCAAAAAATGAAAATGGCTTTCCAATTAAATCATTAATAATTTTTTTGTGTTCTTTATTTGGATGTGTGGTGTCTAAAATCAATTCTATTTGTTTTTCTTGAATACTCAAATTTACAAACACATGTTTATGAATTTTAAACAATTGAATTTGAGATGTTTAATCGGAAAATTTCGGTCCTCTTAAGGTGTGTTTTTTAAGAATTCTGAGACTTTCGTCTTTGACTTTTTTATTTTTGCGGAGATTCCACAAGATTTCTGACGCTTTTTTCCGGGTTTCTTTGATTTCAACAATTGGAAACGGATAATCTTTACCGAGATGAACATTATAAAGTTGCTGTTCCAATTCAGTCATTATATAAGGTTCGTGAGCAAAAGGAGTATCTAAATCTTTAAGTTCCGGAACCCATTTCTTAATAAATTCGGCCTCAGGATCATGCTCTAAACTATTTTTTACAGGATTGTAGATTCTAAGCATATTTGTTCCGGTTTCACCTGCTTGCATTTGAAGTTGTGGAAAGTGAATTCCAGGTTCAAAATCTAAAAACATTTGTGATAAATGTTGTGAAGCAGCTTGCCAAGGTTGCCATAGATTATGTGTAAAAAACGATACGACAAGCGCACGCATTCTAAAATTTAAATAGCCAGTTTCATTTAAACAACGCATACAGGCATCGACCAATGGATAACCTGTTTGTCCTGTTTTCCATGCGATTTGATACTGATAAGAAATTTCTTTTTTTAATTTTTGAAATCCTTTATTTATACTTTCCTGCTCCATGGTGTGTTCCATCTCAAACTTCTGAATGAAGTGCGCCTGCCATCTCAGACGTGACATGAAAGCTTCCAGCGACTTTTTGTTCTCTGCGGTTTTCTTTAGAAAAAAAGCTTTTCTATACACTTCTCTTATCGATAAATTTCCCCAGGAAATGTAAGGTGAGATTCGGCTACAGCCTGTTCTAGCGAGTTCTGGCTTAGAAATGTGAAACATGTAATTTACATAACGTTTGTCGAGAAACGAATTTAAATACTTCATTCCTGTTGAGCGACCGCCTTTTTGAAATAAAGTATCTTCTGGAGTTTCTAACGACGGAACAATAAGTAGTTCTTCTAAAGCTTCAATTTCTTTTAAGTTCAGCAATTGGTTAGGAGAAGGATTAAATGGAAGTGGTTCAGTATCAAAATAGGTATTGCACATGTCTGTCCATTTTTCACGATCTTTTAAACCACGTTGCACACCATTATTTATAGATTCGTGCCAGGTGATTACATTGTTTTTGCAAAAGCGTTTAAACGTTTTATCTCGGTTATACGTGATAAGAATTCCAGTTTCCTGATGTGAATATATATCTTTAATCGTATACAATTCCATAAGCTGATTTATAGCTGAAATAATATCTGCTTCAACAGTTAACACTTTTGTATGGTAAGGTTTGAGGTGCAGATTCAAATCTCTGATCGATTCCTTTACAAAATTCCAATGACGTTCACTGTAATGTTTGTCTTCCATCAGCATTGTTTCAAACGCATAGAGCAGGAGTGTGCGTTCACCAGTTTCAAGTGCATTGACTATGGCTTCGTTATCTTCTAATCGAAGATCACGTTTTAGCCAAACTACATTTATTTTTGGAGCCTTAGTAATCATCTTGGTGTGCTATGATATGTTGTGCTTTTTCTTTTATACTCTGAAGTTGTTGTTTGTCCATTTTATCCGAAAGGCTGTACATCATTCCCATTCTGTAATTGTTCCCAAGCTGTTCGCGTTTTTCATCAAGGAAATTCCAGTACAGACTGTTAAACGGACAAGCATCATCACCAGTTTTTTTAGATTTGTTATACTGACAACCGCTACAGTAATTGCTCATTTTATTAATATAGGAACCTGAAGAGACGTAAGGTTTAGTCGCAATTTTTCCGCCATCTGCAAACTGACTCATACCTCGTGTATTTGTGAGTTGAACCCATTCTATAGCATCGACGTAGATTCCCAGATACCAATCGTCAACCTCGTCTGGATGCGTTTGGGTAAGTAAGGCATAATTTCCTGTAATCATTAAGCGTTGAATGTGATGTGCGTAACCATTATCTAATGAATTATTTATAGCATGTTTCAGGCAATTCATTTTGGTGTTGCCTGTCCAGAAAAAATCAGGAAGCTTATTGTGGTTGTCCAATTCATTTTTAGACGTATAGCCTGGCATAAACGCCCAGTACATACCTCTCATATATTCTCGCCAGCCAATAATTTGTCTCACAAAGCCTTCTACCTGAGAAATATCAATGTCATCGTCATGTTTTCTGTAGTAGTTCATGACTGTTTTTACAACATCTTTAGGCGAAATTAGTTTTAAATTCATGGCAAACGATAACCTCGAATGAAACAAATAGGTTTCATCAGTATGCATGGCATCTTGATAATCTCCAAAATGAATGAGTAAAGCTTCGCAAAAATATTTGAGTTGTTCTAAAGCTTGAACTCTTGTAATAGGATAGGAAAACGTTTTGGTGTCGAATCGTCCGATGGTTTCAATTTTCGCCTTTTTTATATCGTTTTCAACTTCAGAAACATCATTTTTGAATAATTTGTAATTCGGAATTTCAACATCACCTTTCCATTTATTTCTGTTGCTTTTATCGTAATTCCATTTACCTCCTTCCGGTTGGTCAGCAGTCATTAAAATATCGTGATTCTTTCGCATATCTCTGTAAAAATTTTCCATGAGATATTGCTTTTTACCTTTAAAAAACGTGGCTAAATCGTTACGTTTGGTATAAAAGTGTTCAGCTGAAACGATATTGGTAGTGAGGTCTAATGTATTCGAAAAATCACGCAATTGCTTATCCAACCTGTATTCATCTGGATAGATGTATTCAAAGTTTTCAATAGCATGTTCTTTTATTAATTTGGAAAGATTATCGGTTAATGACTGTGTGTTTTTCTCATCATTAATTTTGAAATAGTCTACATTATGGCCTTCTGCTTTTAAATCTTCAGCAAACTGACGCATTGCAGCAAAAAAGCCAATTACTTTTTGAAGGTGATGTTTTACATAATCGGTTTCCTGACGCATTTCAAATAAACAATAGGTAACATCCTCATTTGTTTCTTTAAACCATGAGTGTTTTATATTGAGCTGATCTCCTACTATGAGTCTGAGTGTTTTCATTTTTTAATTTATTCTGTTTCTTAGAGCGAATGGTTTTCAGTATTCAAAATTATAAGGTGCTGATTCACTATTCTCGATACAATTTTGAAAGGTTTTAAAATCACCCGAACTGACCCTTTTTAGAATAGCGTTTCTTGTAACCATAACTTTTGAAAATTACCATTGGCATCGTAGCGTGTAGCTTGTAAATCAACATTAAATTTTCGATCTCTGGGATCATTACCAACACCAGCAACGTACATCCAGTTGCCGTAATTACTATGAACATCGTAATCAATTAGCATCGATTCAAAATAGGCAGCTCCAATTCGCCAGTCTAATAACATGTCTTTTGCAAAAAAGGAAGCCACATTTTGGCGACCTCGATTACTCATCCAACCTGTTTTTTTGATTTCTATCATGTTGGCATTTACAAAGGAAGATTTGGTTTTTCCGTCTATCCATTTCCGGATTTCATGGTCATCAGTCTTCCAATCGTAATCTTTCTTTAAAATGCCTTCAACTTTGAAAATATTGTTTTGATGTTTTAGTGAGATGTATTTAAAATAATCCCTCCAAATCAATTCAAAAATCAACCAGTAGGTAGATTCATTTTTAAAATGTTTATTTTCAAATTCTTTGACCTTATTATAAATCGTTCTTGATGAAATGCTTCCATTAGCCAGCCATGATGAGAATTTTGAACTA
The DNA here is from genome assembly GCA_018222875.1 of Algicola sp. GTDB lineage: Bacteria > Bacteroidota > Bacteroidia > Flavobacteriales > Flavobacteriaceae > Psychroserpens. The sequence goes on along the minus strand of JAAEZL010000017.1, from coordinate 35,404 downwards.
AAACCAGTTCCTGCCAATCCGTTTCTGGTCTTTTTATAAATGACTAATGTTTTAGTTTCAAAAAAGTAATTATTAAGTCTGTTTAAAGCATTTGTTTCACCTCCTGTAAAAGGAAATGCTGAGTTTGGATGGGTTTCAAAAGTTTCAAAACCTAAATCTTCAAGTGTTGGAATTTTAGTATTATTAGTTAAGTCAACTGTTTTTTCTGTGGAATGATTTTCTACTGGTGGTCTGACTTTACTATACTTTTCAACTTTTTTTCTGAAATTGGTAAAAACCTGAGGAATCTCTGATAATGACATGTTGATGTCTTTCGGATGATACAGAAACTGGTCATAATATTCATGAATGTTAATTTCTGAAGGTAAGGAGGTTCTAACATTGTTTAGAGTTTCAACTTCTTCGCTTGTCCATTCTTTCTGCAGATACATCGATTGGATGTTGAATCTTGCAACCAGTGATTTTATAAAAGTTTCAGGAGATTCATGAGCGACAAGCAATTCTATATTACATGCTTTTAGATTATGTTTTAAGTCGTGAATGGTTTCAATTAAAAACTTAGCTCGGAACTTTTCGGTTTTTTTAAAGCCATATTCAGAGATTTGGTAATGTTTGGGATCAAAACAATAACAGGCAATAACCGATTGATGGCTACGAATGACGTTGTTCAAAACCGTATTATCCTGAACTCTCAAATCGTTTCTAAACCATACTAATGCTATGTCGTTTTGTTTCTCCTGCATTTTTTACTACAATATTTCACTTCATCCCAGTTTTTTTTCCATTTTTTTCTCCAGCTAAAAGGTAAACCACAAGTGTGACATGTCTTTTCTGGTAAGTGTGTTTTTTTGTGATTAGACATCTACAAGTTTATTTATCATACCTCGAAAAATAAATCCATGAAAAGGCAATACACTATACCAGTACAATCTGCCCCAAAGTCCGCGTGGTCTAAAAGTAGCCGTTTGTTTTAGCACTCCATTTTCAATTTTAAACTCCAGCCAAGCTTCACCAGGAAGTCGCATTTCAGCATAGAGTAGAAGTTTTTGTTGTTCTTTATCTGCAAAAATAACACGCCAAAAATCCAAGGCATCACCAACATCTAAATCGGTCGGACTTGTTCTTCCGCGACGTAAACCTATACCACCAAAAAGTTTATCAATATAACCTCTGATCTTCCAGAGAAATGTGCCGTAATACCAGCCATTAGTGCCTCCAATACTCCATATTCTGTCAATTGTTTTTTCAGTATCAGTAACCTTTCGTTCTTTGTAATCTGTAAAACAGCCAAATTTTGGAACGTTGATGTATTTATGAAGATTATTGCGAAGTCTGCCACTACTAACCATTGAATCTTTCCAACTAGATACAATGCTATTTTGCTCTATTTTCTCAAAAGCCAGTTCAACAGCTTGTTTGTAAGTCAGTGGATTTACTTTCAGTATGTTATTGATATCACTTTTCTTACCTATAATTTGAACTCCCATACTGTCAACTAAAGAAGTTGCAAGCTTGTACGACGTTGATGTGACAAAATACAACCAGTAGGATGATAATTTTGGCGTCATCACAGGAACTGTCAAAATGGAGCGCTTTAGACCTCTAACTTCAGCAAATTGTAAAAGCATCTGTTTGTAAGTGAGGACTTCAGGACCAAACACATCAAAAGATTTGTTATATAATTCTTCTCGTCCTGCACCTCTGTGCAAAAAAGCTAGAACATCCCTTACCGAAAGTGGTTGTGTTTTAGTATTCAACCATTTAGGAGCTATCATAAACGGCAATTTTTCAACAAGATCTCTAATGATTTCAAAGGAAGAACTTCCAGAGCCAACGATTATTCCAGCTTTAAAAATTGTGAGTGCGTAAGCCTTAGATTCTAAACGTTTTTCAACATTTTTGCGAGATTGTAAGTGTTTAGATAAATTCTCTTCGTTTGTAATTCCGCTGAGATAAATAACCTGTTTTGCATTTGTAGTTTCGATGTAATCTTTAAAATTAACAGCACATCGTTCTTCAAGTGACTCAAAATCTTTTGAAGAATTAGACATGGAATGAATCAGGTAATAGGCAACATCAATGTCTTTTGGAATACTCTGAAGTGTTTCAGGTTTTAAAAAATCGGCTTCAACCACATCAATTAAATCTTCCTCAGCATAATTTTTGTCAGCACGAAGTTTGTCGCGAACAGCGCACACAACATGATGTTCATCATTGGCCAATAACGGAATTAATCGTTTACCAATGTAACCTGTTGCGCCTGTTACAAGAATTTTCATGTGTTAATTATTTTGGTCTTTGATAGCCAAAGCGTTTATTTTGTTTAGGAATAGCATACGCATCCAAACCATTAATGGTTGCTACGTCAGCTTTTGATAAATTAATGAAACCATCGTCTTCCAGAAGTTCTTCATTAACGTGTATTTCGACGATTTTTCCAACAACCAAGATAGTGTTATTTGCTTTGATATTGTATTCTTCAACATATTCCATAGCCAGTTGCAAAGGCGTATCTTTTACAAAAGGTGCCTGAAACGATTTTTTATATTCTGAATTTAGAGTCGTTTTATCAAATTCTGAAATTTCTGAATCGTATTTAGCAGACGTATGATGTGCCTCTTCTAAAATGGATTTATGAATGTGATTGATGGTGTAAAATCCAGTTGACTTTAAATTTTCATAAGTATTTCGCATCACAGTAGTTGGACGTAAAAAGAACCCAAGCATAGGAGGGTTAGAACCAATGTGAGTTACAGAACTAAATACTGCGACATTTTCAATGCCATCAACCGATTTGGTTCCAAGTAAATTAGCCGATTTATAACCAGAACAACTGTTTATTAAATTGATTCGATAAACATGGTGAAAGTTGTCAATATCTTCATTACTTATGTGAATCATTACAAGGTCTGAAAATTATTGATTCGGATATCTTTAGCTTTTAAATCAAACATCAAATTGTATAAACCAAAGAAAGTTCTGTTCATGTAAATAAAATGTTTAGAGCCTCTGTTTGCGTTCATTTTTCTGAGTTCAGTGTTTTTAGAATATTTTTCTCCTAATTCTGCAATTTTTCCGAAGAATTTATCATCTGAAAAATCAAAAATTTCTGCATGTAATGGTTGTGTGAACAGGCTTAGCATCTCATGAAACATTTCTGTAAAAAACGCTATCTCTTGTTTTGAATCATCTTCACGTAAAATTTCAAGTTCGTAAAGCTTATTCTTAAAATACGTTTTATTGGTAATGTTTTCTTCTTTTGCTAATTCAAAATAAGGTATATAAAATTCTTCAGGAATGGTTTTCATACAACCAAAATCTAAAGCGATGAGTTGCGCATCTTCGGAAATTAAAAAATTTCCAGGATGTGGATCTGCATGTACTTTTTTAAGATTATGAATTTGAAACATGTAGAAATCCCATAATGCCTGACCTAATTGATTTGATATGTCCTGATTCGTATTGTGAGAAACAAACTCAGAAAGGTGTTCACCAACCATATAATCCATGGTGATAATTCTCTCATTCGAAAGTGCTTCGTAATATTTCGGAAATTTCAAATTTGGAATATGACTACAAGCATCTACGATTTCTTTACTTTGTTGAACTTCAAGAATGTAATCGGTTTCTTCAACCAGTTTATTTTCAACTTCTTTAAAGTATTTATCAGATCCTTTTCCTTTAATGTTGAACATGCTCATGGCTATTGGTTTTACCATAGCAAGATCTGATGCGATACTTTCTGCAACGCCTGGGTATTGGATTTTCACAGCAAGTTTTTTCCCATCCTTAGTTGCCAGATGGACTTGTCCGATGCTGGCAGCGTTTACAGACGTTGCGTTAAAAGTATCATATAATTCGTTTGGAAGTTTTCCAAAATATTTTTTAAACGTTTTTATCACCAAAGGAGGTGAGAGTGGAGGTACAGAAAATTGAGCTAAAGAGAATTTTTCAACATAAGCCTGAGGCATGATGCTTTTTTCCATGCTTAGCATTTGCGCTACTTTGAGTGCACTGCCTTTTAATTGCTTGAGTCCATCGTAAATATCAGAAGCGTTATTAACATTTAAACGCTCTTTTGCTTCTAATTCAGTTTTGGTGATTTTATCTCCGTAATACTTGAGGTAATTAACACCAACTTTAGCTCCAGTTGAAACTAATTTGGTGGCACGTTGTATTTTAGAGGTTGGAATTTTATCTATGGTTTTCATTTGAGACAATTTAGTTCATGTGGATTTTTTCCTTGTAGATAAATTTTCCAAAATCAATTAAGCTTCTTATTGGAGCAACATCTAGGACATCGAAGGTTGTATTGACTGACTTTTCGATAAATATGTCTGTTTTTTCAAATCCGGCAGATGAATCATCCATCCAGAACTTCATGGTGAGCAATAGTTGAAGCCAAGCCGTTTCTTTTAAACCACGACGTTGAATTCTGTCGATTTGCTCTTGTTTTATTTCTATTAATTCGATACCTAAATGCTCAATGTAATTTGTAAAAGCATGTTTCAATTCTGAAAGTAACTGAAGCCCCTTTAGACTGTTTTTATGCTTTTCTAACGCATAAATAACATAGCTTCTGTTAGCTGTTAGGTTTTCAAAGAATGTAAAGTAGAAGCTTAGTAATTTATTACGAGCATCAAAAGACATATAATCTTCATTTTTTTCTAAAGCATGAATTGTGTTGTCATAAAACGCTTTAAATATATGTTTTTCAATAACTTCAAATGAACCATAAAACTCATAAAACTTTTGCTCTTCAAAGTTATTAGCTTTAGCAAATGCGTAGACTGTTTTAGGTTGATGACCATGTTCAAGAACAAAGTCCATGTAGTAGGTAATAATATCGTTATTAGTAATGTTTTTCTTTTTTGCCATGACTTGTAATTATAATGTAAATATACAAAATGTTTAACTATTTATCTAAATAGTTAAACAAAATTTAACAAGACATTATCATAAGGTGTGTGATAATCTTATGAATTCATCTCAAAAAAGTATCATCAAGTTAATTGCGACTTTGCAGGTATTCCTTTTTGAAGTGTGGTTAACAGGAATACACTATTGGAATTTATAGTTTTATTAACAAATTAAGGCTCATCTAGTTTGTAAATTTACATGAATTAAAAAACTAATCATTAAATCTAATATCATGAAAAAACTATTACTAGTATTTGCTGTATTTGCAATGACATTCAGCATAAATGCTCAAATTGAAACACCACAGCCTAGTCCGTCTGCAAAAGTGGAACAAAAAGTGGGATTAACAGATGTGTCTGTTGAGTACTCGAGACCAAATATGAGAGGTCGTACTATATTTGGAGATTTGGTTCCCTACAATAAAATGTGGAGAACTGGAGCGAACAAAAATACAATGATTACGTTTAGTGATGATGTAACTGTAGGAGGTCAAACACTTAAAGCAGGTTCTTATGCAATTTTTGTAAAACCTTCAGAAAAATCCTGGGAGGTTTATTTCTATTCAGATACTGAAAACTGGGGAACACCAAGAAACTGGGATGAAACCAAAGTAGCGGCAAAAGTTACAGCAGAGGTTTATCCTATGCCAATGAAAATTGAAACATTTACCATTTCATTTGATGATTTAACAAGTGATTCAGCTGTATTAGGTATGATGTGGTCTGATGCTTATGTTGGTGTTAAGTTTGAAGTACCAACTGATACGACAGTTTCAGCTTCTATCGACAAAGTTATGGCTGGACCAGGAGCAGAGGATTATTATGCAGCAGCACGTTACTATTTAGAAGCTGACAAAGACATCAATCAAGCTGTTAAATGGATTGATATGGCTATTGATATGACTAAAGATCAACCACGTTTCTGGTGGTTGCGTCAGCAATCTCTAATTCACGCTAAAGCTGGAAATAAAGATAAAGCTATTGCAGCAGCTAAAGCATCTATGGCTGGAGCTAAAGAAGCTAAGAATGATGATTATGTGAAGATGAACATGGACTCTCTAAAAGAATGGGGAGCAATGTAATAGATTAGATTTTTTAGAGCGCTTCGCTCTTAAATTTCTTTATAAAAAAAGACCTTATGAGATTTTCGTAAGGTCTTTTTTATTTGATTACATCCGTATTTTATACTTCCGAAAGTGTCGTATTTCTATTCATGCTTTGAAGTAATCAAGCAATTCCAATTACAATCACACAACCTAAAAAGTTTAACCAAAGGAACGGAAGGTTAATGATTTCAAATTCATTTAATAAAAACAATGCGATTACCAGAAGTTGTGTGATTAAAGCTGCCGTAAATACAGCATTCCCTTTTACAAATTTGAAAAAGAATCCCAGTAAAAATATACCGAGAACATTTCCGTAAAAAATAGAACCAATAATATTGACCAGCTGGATTAAATTTTCAGCAAGATTAGCAACACAGGCGACTCCAATAGCTACAATTCCCCAACCCAAAGTAAACCATTTCGATACGTTAACCATTTCGGTTTCTGATCTCTCAGGCATATTTCGTTTATATAAATCCATGGTAGTTGTACTGGCTAATGCATTTAATTCACTTGCTGTGCTGGACATAGCAGCACTTAATATGACTGCCAACAACAAACCTATTAGACCTCTTGGCAAGTTGTTTAATATAAAATGAATAAACACATAATCTTTATCATTACTCTCAACCTTTAAATTTTTCGCTTCTCCAGCCTTGTCAATCAATACTCTGGCATCAGCTCTAAGTTCTTCATTTGAGGTGTTTAAAGCAGCAATCTCTTTTGAAATCTCCTTGTTATTAGTATCAACAAACGCGTTAATAAGCAGTTGTTTTTCTTCAAATATGAGTTGTTGTTTATCCTGAATTGTTTTGTAGGCCTCAGCATATTCAGAATTTAAAACCAAATCAGTAGCTGTCGGATTAAAATTAACAGGAGCTTGGTTAAACTGATAAAACACAAAGACCATCACACCAACCATGAGTATAAAAAATTGCATTGGTACTTTTAGAAGTCCGTTGAACATCATGCCAATTTGCATTTCTTTTAATGACTTTCCGGAAAGATAGCGTTGAACCTGACTTTGATCTGTTCCAAAGTAAGATAGCATCAAAAAGGTTCCGCCAATAAGACCACTCCAAACTGTATAGCGATTGTCAAGATTGAAAGAAAAATCTAAAACTTCCATTTTTCCACTTGCACCAGCAATGTCTAATGCTTTTGTAAATGTAATATCCGCAGGCAGTTTCGTAATGATTAATACAAAAGCAATAATCATTCCTGTAAAAATCACAATCATTTGATGTTTTTGAGTCACATTAACGGCTTTAGTTCCACCGGAAACGGTATATATGATGACCAAAACACCAATAATAATATTGAGTAGCAGCAAATTCCATCCTAAAACGGCAGAAAGGATAATTGCTGGCGCAAAAATGGTAATACCAGCCGCTAATCCACGCTGAATTAAAAACAGGATGGCAGTTAATGTTCTGGTTTTTAAGTCGAATCTGTTTTCGAGAAATTCGTAGGCAGTATAAACCTTCAGTCGATGGTATAAAGGAATAAAAACCATACAAATGACGACCATGGCAATAGGTAAGCCAAAATAGAATTGCACAAATCCCATTCCGTCGTTAAACGCCTGACCAGGAGTAGAAAGAAAGGTAATAGCGCTTGCTTGTGTTGCCATAACAGACAAACCGATTGTCCACCATTTGGAAGTATTTCCACCTTTTAGATAATCTTTTACATTTTTGCTGCCACGAGACTGATAGGTTCCATAAACAACAATGAGTAACAGCGTACTGATAAGTATAATCCAATCTAAAGTTTGCATTTTAAAAGGCTTTTGTTATGAAGTAAAATGCAACAATGTAAATGACATTAGCGAGCAGTACAAGCGTGTACATTCTATTCCATTTATACTTTTCCATGTGTTATAATGTGTTTAGTTGCTGTTGTTTTTACCTATCGATAACATGTTTGCAAACAAACGATAAGCTCCGGAAACTCCTGCCGGGAATTCTCTGAAGAAACTTAAGCCTGTGTATATATAATGCCCTTTTCCGTGTTTGGCGACTAATAAACTGCCGTGTTTTACAGATTCGTCTTTATCGTTCATTGATAAAATAGGCGTAAACTCTTCTGACCATTCATTCGGAAAGTATAAGCCACGTTCCTGCGTCCATCCTTCAAAATCTTTGGCAGTAATTTTGTTTGGGTAGTTCAACACTTCGTGGTTTGATGCCAATAAAGTCACCTCTGCAAATTCATCTGTTACACGATCGCGTGACAGTTTTAAATCGTAAGGTGCAATGTTATCTACATTCAATCTTCGGTTTGTATTGTATTGAACAATCATATTTCCGCCTTGAGCGACATAATCAAAAAGGATTTGCTGCTTAAACTTCAAGGCTTCAACCGTATTGTAAGCCCTAATTCCTACCACAATAGCGTCGAAACGATTTAAGTTTTCTGCTGAAATGTCTTCAGGTTCAATAATGGTTACATCATATCCAATTTGTCTTAAACTCTCTGGAACAACATCACCAGCACCTTCAATATAACCTATGTTTTCACCACGTTTTTGAATGTCTAATCGCACAATTTTACTCTCACTAGGAAGTAAAACAGTTTGAAACGGAATATGGTCATAATCAATTTCAATTAATTCTCTGGTGTAAACTTTTTCACCAACATGAACCATTGGAGTTAAAAGTCCTTCACTTTGTTCTTTTGGAGGAATAACGGTAAAAGTTAAACGTTGTTCCTGACCTCGATTGGTAATATTAATTTTTTGTTTTTCCGGAAACACACTCCAGTCATTTGGATGTGCTATTTGCACATAACCTTCAAGATTGTCACGTCCAGCTTTTACAACAACTTCAATGTCACGTTGCGCATCGGAATCTAAAATGATAACACGCTCAGAAATTTTTGCTGATGCTTCAGGAATAATCTCAAAAGGTTTATACACTTCGCCTTTAACGGGATCATTTGTTTTATAAACAATTGGTTTTGTGTAGGATAGATTTACATTTTCAATATTTAGATGAAACGTCACATTTAAAGCACTTGGTGTTTCAGGTTGACCAATAAGACTTTTATCTGTAACCGCATACATGCCTAAACTTCCTTTTTTAGTAAGCCAGTAAGGTGTTGAAACATCTTGATTGGCATTGATGTTTAGCGTTTCTTTAAATTCATAACTGGTATTATTATCTAACTTTAAGTTTTTATCTATTTGAATACCGTTAGGATTGATAATGCTATTTAAGCTGATGTTAGAGTCGCTTCTATTTATAATTTCAATGTTTAAATCTATACTTGAACCAGCAGCTGTGTGGTTTGTGTTAGAAGTTGCTTCAAGATATAATCCAGCGCAAGATGCTATAATGTCTTTAATTTCATCGGTTTTAATTGTTTTCCAGTGTGAACCTTTTAAATCTTGAATAGCTTTGTAAGCTCTGACCAGTTCTGGGATTGAAGCTGAAGGATTTTTAAAATCGTAATTCTCCTGAACAGCGTGCAAAATATCGCCAATAGCTTTTCCACCTTCAATTCGAGTCCAAGAGGTATCGATACCTTCAAAAAGATTAGCTTTGTCTGAAGGTAATTCACCTTTTATTAATTCGATGTATTCAATTTGAGTTCCACGACTTCCAGTACTGCCAAACCCTTGAGATTTATGCTGACTTCTACTCAGCGCTGCAATTTCAGGATTGCTTAATCCGCTACTTGGAAAATAAACACCTGTATCAATTTCTAATAAGTTGGTTTTATCAGCTTTTTCAAAATTTTCCTGGCTTCCATAAAACCACCATGATGTGTTAAAAAAGAGACGCTTAGGTTGCCAAACATCAACTGACGACAACTGATTTGGATATGCGTTTTTATCACTAACCAAATCAAAAGCTTCAATACTCAGCACCGCTGAACTTGTGTGGTGACCATGTGTAGAACCAGGACTTCTATGGTCGAATCGGTTAATAATAATGTCTGGTTTAAACTTTCGGATGGCCAGAACAACATCACTCAGTACTTCTTCTTTGTTCCAGATAGCCAGTGTTTCATCGGGATGTTTAGAATAGCCAAAATCGTTTGCTCTGGTAAATAATTGTTCACCACCATCCGTTCGTCTTGCAGCCAGTAATTCTTGAGTTCTAATCACACCTAAGAGTTCTCTTATTTCTGGTCCCACCAGATTTTGTCCACCATCACCTCTGGTTAATGAAAGATAAGCTGTTCTGGCTTTTACTTCATTAGACATATAAGAAATGAGTCTTGTGTTTTCATCATCAGGATGTGCTGCGACATATAGAACAGAACCTAAAAAGTTCAATTTTTTAATAGATTCATAAATCTCTGATGAGGTTGGTTTTTTGGGTTGCTGAGCAAAAGATACTAATGAAGAAAGTAGAAATAGTACTATAAAATGTAAAGGTCTTTGCATAATAGATTAGTTAGCTAAAACTCAAATATAGCAAAGTAATCTAGGGAAGAGGTTTGTTTTAATGTTTCTTTAACTTTAAAGAAATTAGTCTTTGTGAATTACAAAAATAGCTGGTCGTTTATGTAAATCTACATTAGCGTGTTTCCATTCGTCAACGGTTAATGTTTTGATGTATTCTGTAGGTAAGGTAATATCGCAGGCAATGCAAACTCTTGTTTGTGGATGTAAGGCATTACAAAAGTCTTCAATAATTTTGTTGTTTCGGTATGGTGTTTCAATGAAAAGTTGTGTTTGGTTTTGTTCATATGATATACGTTCCATCTTTTTAAGTGCAGCTTTCCGTTCACTTTTATCTATAGGAATATAGCCATTAAAGGCAAAACTCTGACCATTCATTCCAGAACTCATAAGTGCGAGAACAATTGATGAAGGTCCAACAAGAGGCACAACCTGAATATTATTTTCATGAGCTAATCTCACAATATCTGCACCAGGATCTGCTATTCCAGGACATCCAGCTTCAGAGAGTAAACCCATGGGTTTTCCTGTTTTGCAAATGTCAAGAAAATTCAGAATTTCTTCAGGTTGTGTATATTTATTTAGAATTTCAAATTTTAAAACCGACTGTTGCTTTCTGGAATCTATTTTTTTTATGAATCGTCTTGCAGTTTTTTCATTTTCGACAATGTAATCGTCAACTATTTCAATGACTTTTTTTACTGAAATAGGTAAAACTTCTAAAGGTGGATTGTCACCTAATCGTGTTGGGATGAGGTAAAGTTTTCCAAAAGCTGTATTCATAACTTAATTCACTACAAGTTTTCGAGTATCTTTATTTCCGTTTATACCTGAAATTTCAACCAGATAAATCCCACTAGGCAGGTTTTTAGTAGATATAGATATGTTTTGATTTGTAAATTCGGAAACCGTTTTAACAGTTTTACCAAGAATGTTATAAAATGTAATCATGTTGATTTGTGATGAAGTACCAGTTGTATCAAAATTAACTACTGCATCTGAAGGATTAGGGAACATCTTTACCGATTCAATGGTTGCCTCATCAATACTTAAATTGGCATCAATAATTCTTGAAATAGTTCCAGAAACCAGACCAACTACAAATAATTCGCCATTAACATCTTCAGCAAAAGCAGAAATCCCACCATTAAACTGATCTTCAAAAGTGAGTTGAAATACATCAGGAGAAGTTTCTCTTACTATTCCAATTTGATCACTGCAATAATCTGCGAAAAAATAAAATCCTTCTAAAGAGGATTGTAAAGTTCCTCTGTACCTGTAGCCACCTGTTATGGAGCATTTAAAAGGTGTACCTCCATAATTGTATTCAGCTACAGGAGGTGTGTGAGTAATCGCATCGCATCCGGTTACGAAAGTTCCTATAATAGAGCCTTCATAACATTTCCAGCCATAATTTTCTCCACCTGTACTAGAAGCAGGAACTTTATTTATTTCTTCTCTGGCACTTTGACCAACGTCTGCAATCCACATATCTCCATTATCTCTGTCAAATGACCATTTCCAAGGGTTTCTTAAACCATAAGCCCAGATTTCATCTAGAGCTGTAGAGTTGCCAACAAATGGATTGTCTGGTGGTATTCCATAATTTCCATTACTTGTGCCATCCACATCAATACGAAGTATTTTTCCTAGTAATAAACCTAGGTCTTGAGCTCTGTTTCCTGGATCATTTCCAGAGCCTCCATCTCCTGTTGAAATATATAAATAGCCATCAGTACCGAAATGCATATCACCTCCATTATGATTTCCGAAGGGTTGTGATATGGTCATTAAAATAAGTTCAGAATTGTCATCAGCAGTGTCAGCAGTAGCTCTTGTAAACCTTGAGATTACAGTGTCTCCTGAACTATTAATGTAATTGACATAAAAATAGCCATTGGCTGAGTAATTGGGATGAAACGCCATAGCCAAAAGACCTTGCTCACCACCACTGGTAACTCTGCCACTAATATCTAAAAATGAGGTTGAATTTGTTGTGCCATCAGCATTTAAAATTTTTATAACACCTGAGCGTTCTACAACAAAAAGTCTATCGTCACCTGCATGTTTTACGTTTACTGGACTAGAAAATCCAGTGGCAAACATCTCTAATTCAATGTCTTGAGAATAGCTTGATGCATAAATGATGCACATGAATAATAGTGTAATTTTTTTCATAGCAGTATGGTTTTTAAGAATCAATTTTGTTAAAAATACAAAAAAACTAATAATTGATTAGAGAAAATTCCTATAAACCAGTGTTTTGTAACTTTTCAGATAAGGATTGACATGCTTTATCTAAAAGTCGAAAAACATTCTGGAAGTCAGAATTCTCTCCATGATAAGGATCAGGAACATAAGTAGCTTTGATTGTGTCATCTACTTCTAAAATTGATTTCACTTTAGCTATGTCACGCGAATTTCTTGCTAATGCAATAACATTTTGATAATTAGAATCATCCATAGTAAAAATGTAATCAAAAGTATCAAAATCAGATGTTTTGAATTGTCTTCCACGTTGATGAGCAATGTCTATTCCATGCGATTTTGCAACAGCTATTGAACGATGATCTGGTGAGTCTCCTACATGATAGTTGGCAGTTCCGGCTGAATCTACATAAAATTTATCGGAAGGTAGTTTTGATTCGAGAATGCCATGCGCTAATGGTGATCGACAGATATTGCCTAAACAAACCATTAAAATACGAGTCATAATACTATGTTATAAAGATAATTTCTTAGAAAGATCTTCAACGTACTTTCTGAATTGTTTGTCTGTTGAAGATAAGTTATCTACAGTTTTACAAGCATGAAGAACTGTTGCGTGATCACGTTTTCCTATTTGCGAACCAATACTTGCTAATGAAGCCTTGGTGTATTTTTTAGCAAAAAACATGGCCAATTGTCTTGCCTGCACAATGTGACGTTTACGGGTTTTAGATTGAAGTGTACTGACATCCATCTGGAAATAATCTGATACGACTTTTTGAATGTAATCGATAGAGACTTCTCGTTTTGTATTCTTAACGAATTTCTCAACTATTTCTTTAGCCAGACTTACAGTAATTTCTTTTTTATTGAAAGACGATTGTGCAATTAAAGATATGATAGCACCTTCCAATTCACGAACATTTGTCTTTATATGTTTGGCAACGTATTCAATAATATCATCAGGCATTTCAACACCATCACGATAGAGTTTGTTCTTTAAAATAGAGACTCTGGTTTCAAAGTCCGGACTCTGAAGCTCTGCGGAAAGTCCCCATTTAAAACGCGATAATAAGCGTTGTTCAATATCTTGCATGTCAACAGGAGCTTTGTCACTGGTTAAAATGACCTGTTTCCCGTTTTGATGTAAATGATTAAAAATATGGAAGAACACATCTTGAGTTCCCGATTTCCCGGAAAGGAACTGAACATCGTCAATAATTAGAACATCAATAATTTGGTAGAAGTGAATGAAATCATTTCTATTATTCTTTTTTACCGAATCAATATATTGTTGTGTGAATTTTTCAGCAGAAATATACAATACGGTTTTTTCTGGATATTTATCTTTAATGTCAACACCAATAGCATGAGCTAAATGTGTTTTACCTAAACCAACACCTCCAAAAATCAATAACGGATTAAAGGATGTACCACCTGGTTTGTTAGCAACTGCTAATCCAGCATTTCTGGCCAATCTGTTAGAATCACCTTCTAAAAAATTTTCAAAACTGTAATTTGGATTTAATTGAGATTCGATTTTGACGTTACGAATACCAGGTATGATAAAAGGATTTTTTAATTCCGGGTTTTTATTATTGAGAGGCACATCAACATCTTGAGATTTCATTGCACCTCTATTAGAGCTGGGAATTTTTTCAGTAAATGGTTGTTTGTTACCATAGGTGTTTTCCATTTTGATAACATATACCAATTTGGCTGTTTCACCTAATTGTTTTGTTAAAGCAACTTTTAGAATTTTCACATAGTGTTCTTCAAGCCACTCATAGAAAAATTTACTTGGTACCTGAATGCTTAATGCGTTATCTGTAAGTTTCACTGCTATTATTGGCTCAAACCAGGTTTTGTAGGCTTGAGGTTGAATATTGTCCTTAATAAAAGACAGGCAGTTATTCCAAACCGATTGCGCAGTTATATCCATTCTCTAAGTGTAATTTTTTTGTTGTTAGTTAGTTAGCAAAAAAAAGAGAAATTCGGGTTTCTCTGGGTTAATTTTTACATGACAAATATGTGAACAAATTTTTTAATAAAAAAATCAAAAGGTGTTGATTTTCTAGAAATTTTTCCTCATGTTTAAATCGTGTCGAATTTACAAAAAAAATATCAATAACGATGACGAATCTCACTAAACCTGATGAAATACAATTTAGAGTACGTTATGGTGAAACCGATCAAATGGGAGTTGTTTATCATGGCAATTATGCTCAGTATTTTGAAATTGGTCGAACAGAATGGTTACGTAAAATGGGTTTTTCTTACAAGAAAATGGAGGAGGAAGGAATTATGCTTCCAGTTGTGAGTTTGGTTATAAATTACAAAAAGTCAGCGTGTTATGATGATCTTATTAAAGTGAAAACTAAACTTGTAAAAAAACCAACAGCAAAAATTGAATTTGATTATGAAATTTTAAATGAGAATGATGAAATTTTAACAACGGGAAATTCAGTTTTGGTATTTATGGATATACATAAGAATAGGCCTACAAGATGTCCGGATTATATTTTAGACAAACTGCAAATTTAATCGTTCAAAGTTTTGATATCAATTTCATAAAGACGGTCAAAGATTTCAAAAATTGAGGATGCCTCTTTCAGTCGTACTGAAATTATAAGTTCACATCGTAATTCTAAAGTTTGGTCGATAATCTTTAGATTTTTTTCTTTCACGATACGCATCACTTTATTCATGTTTTTGTAATCAAAAGTGATGGCATATTTTACATTAATCGTGCGCACTACAATTTTAGAGGCTTCTAAAGCCATTTGTGCTCCTGTTCTGTAAGCATTAATTAGTCCGCTAACACCTAATTTAACTCCTCCGAAATATCTAACAACCACGATTAGAATATTTGTCACCTCAAAAGATTGTATTTGCCCGTAAATCGGCATTCCTGCACTGTTATTAGGTTCGCCATCGTCATTGGCTCTAAAACTAAAGTCGCTTTCAGATTTTCCTAATTGATACGCATAACACCAGTGTCTTGCCTGATGGTGTTGTTTTTTTAGATCTTCAATATGAGCTTTTATGTCTTCTTCCGAAGTCACTGGAAAGGCATAACCGTAAAACTTACTGTTTTTGTCTTTAAAAAGCACTTCAGGAGAGGCTTTGGTAATCGTTTTATACGTATCTTTTTCTGTCATTTAAGACAAAGTTACTAATACAATTGAAATTATAGCCAATACAATGCCGAGCCAGTTTGTTTTAGAAATGGTTTCTTTAAAAACCATAAGACCCAAAAGTGTCGAAACCATGACAATCGCTACATTATTTACTGTGAATAAGGTTGAACTCTCGAGACTTTCGTGATTAAGTGCTTTTAGTAAATAATAGATAGAAAAGTAATTTACAACGCCTAGAATGCTTCCTGCTAAAATGACTTTGAAAGACAGTTTAACAGGTTTTTTAATGGATTTAAAAATAAGAATGCTTATGCCTATAATAAAGGCAAACGCAAATATAGATGCTGAAAAAATAGGGATTCCGTTTTCGGTGACATACGTTGTTTCAAGATATTTTATTGAGGTGTCTATAACGCCTGAACCAAAAAACAAGATAATTGGTAACCAAAGTCCTTTTGTAATATTTTTTGTGGTTTTTGCTCTTACAGAAGTTAAATAGACGGCAAAAAGCGCTAAAATGATTCCAATTATTTTTTGAGCACCTATACTTTCGTGATAGACATATATTCCGAAAATTACAGGAATAATGACACTCATTTTTGACGCTACGGAAGCTACCGAAAGGCCGTTACGTTGTGCAGTTAATGCCATAACATTAAAAATTGCTATAAATAAGAACCCAAGACCAATCGCTCCAAACAACCATTTAGATTCAATAATTTCACCTAAATGTAAGGGTTGATCGTAACTCCAGATACCAAACAGACATGCTGCAACATAATTTATAACAATGGTTTGCAGCGTATCAATATTGTAACGATCAAGAAGTTTAAAAATGATAAATATCAGCGTAGAAGCCGTTATGCTTAATAGTAAGTAGATCAAAACAAGTCTTTTTTAATTGAGAATAAATTGGTGATGTCTTCCTTGGTTTCGTCAATATTCCACGTATGAATTCCGAGTTTAGAAGCTGCATCTGTATTATCTTTAGTATCGTCTATAAACAAACACTCTTCAGCTTTTAAATTATTTTGATCTAAAACAAACTGATAAATATCAGCATTTGGCTTTCTTAAAAAAATCTCATGAGATAAATAAAATTGATCAAAACAGTTTTTAAATTCCTCATAAAACGGAACATGTTCTTTAACCCAATTAATATGTATATCGTTTGTGTTACTCAACAGGATGAGTTTGTACTTGTTTTCTGCTTTTAGTTGTTTTAAAAACTCTAAGCGTGTTTCAGGAAAATCTCTTAAAATAAAATTCCATGCTTTCGTAATCTGTTCTTCTGACAGTTTAGGGAAATTATCAGTATAGAATTCTATAAATTCTTCTGAAGAAATTAAACCTTGTTCATATAAGGTATTAATTGCAATAAGATCTTCTGGGAATTCATCCAGCTCAAATAAAGTTAAGGCGTTTTGCATTGCGCCGGCTTTATCCAGATTGATGAACACATCTCCAAAATCGAATATGATTGTTTTAATTTTCATGTTTTAAATTGTCTGGTCGAGCGCAGTCGAGACCTAATTATTAATGTTAAATGAAGACCTCTCGACTGCGCTCGAGGAGACATCTTCAAGTGTTTTGATAATATTTTAATGTATCGTCGATGATTGATTCTTCGGAAACTATTTTACCTGAAAACTTAGGTGCTTTAATTCCAGTTTTAAACACAGAAGTTCCGGTGAAAACTCGAGCTTCATCCCAGAGATTTTCATTTATAAAGGTTTGAAGCGTTTGTGCTCCACCTTCAATAATAACTGAGTTAATCGCTTTTGAATGTAAAAAGCTACAGACTTCCTGTGCTAAAGGGTTTTTGAAATTGACTTCGTTTTCTGAAATAATGAAGGTTTGACTTTCACTGTTAAACACAGCATGATCTTTTGATAATATGTTATTCCTGTCAATTACAAGCCTAATTGGATTATTGCCTGTCCAGTCTCTAACGGTTAAACTCGGGTTATCTTCTAAAACCGTATTAGTTCCAACTAAAATAGCGTGTTCTTCAGCTCTCCATTTATGAACCAATTGCCTTGAATACACATTGGTAATCCACACAGGTACTTTCTTGTCTTTGATTTTCGGAGCCAGGAATCCATCACTGGTTTCTGCCCATTTTAAAATAATATAAGGTCGTTTCTTATTGTGAAATGTAAAAAAACGTTTGTGATGTGTTTTACATTCGTTTTCTAAAACACCAACTTTAACCTTACATCCACTTGCTTTTAATTTGGCAATACCTTTTCCTGACACTTCCGGATTGTCATCAATGCAACCAATGACGATGTTCGGAATTTGATGTTTAATGATCAAATCGGAACAAGGTGGTGTTTTACCAAAATGCGAACAAGGCTCAAGTGTAACATACAGCGTTGCTTGTTTCAATAACGCTTTATTTTTTACGGAATGAATTGCATTTACTTCAGCATGATGACCACCATAAGCACTTGTAAAACCTTCACCAATAATGGTATCATCACAAACAATCACACAACCAACCATAGGATTTGGAGCAGTACTGCCTAATCCGTTTTTTGCAATCTGAATGCAACGTTGCATGTATGTTTCGTGTGTGTTCAACTAAAATTTTAAATTAAGATGTTCAGTTTTATCAACAGCATAGGTATGAGAAAAGCCAAATACCTTGTATTTAATATCACCTTTATATTGCACTTTTATTGTCTTATTAAATAGACTTCCCAATAAGCCACTCAAATTTTTATCGCTGAGTAAACTATCAGTAGGAATGTTTGCTTTGAGCGGAATTGAAAACTCTTTTTTAGCTGGTACTTCAAACAATTCGGTTGATACTGAGGCCATTTCATTACCATTTACAAATACTTTAATGGCATCTGTTTTTAGCTCGCCTCCAATGTCATTCGGATTTCTAAATAAAGCATCAGCTGTTACTGTTATGATTTGAGATGTAGATTCTAAAACTTGTAGATTCTCAACACGTAAAAATTCAGGCTTCTCTTTAACCGAACAGGATAAAAAAGTAAGCACCAGTGTTGATAAGATTATAAGTTTCTTCATGTTAGAATTTTAAGATTTATACTATCTTCACAGAGCAAAAATAGACTATTAAAGTGAGCAAAGATACTATTGTTATTCGAGAAATTCGACCTGAAGACAATCCGCAAATTGAAGCAGTGATTAAAGGGTGTTTTCCGGAATTTAAAATACCTTTACAAGGAACAGCTTATGAAGATGCTGAAACACCTTTTATGTACGAATCGTATCAAGGTGAACGGGAAGTTTATTACGTTGTTGCCGATGCAACTGAAGTTTTGGGAGGTGCAGGAATAAAGCAACTCAAAGATTTTGACGGAAATGTATGTGAGCTTCAAAAGATGTATTTTTCGCCAAAAGTGAGAGGTATGGGTTTTGGAAAACTACTTTTTGAAAAATGCCTGAAAACTGCTAAAAATTTCGGATATGAAACCTGCTATATCGAATCGGCTTCCCAGTTAAAAGCGGCTATTCATATTTATGAAGACTTCGGATTTGAGCATCTGACTAAACCTTTAGGAAATACAGGACATTATTCATGTGGTGTCTGGATGACGAAACCATTATGAGATTAAAAAGTAGTCTTAATCAATTTCACTCAGAATTAGATGATGTCTATGGTAAAGATGAAGTCAATTCATTTTTCAATGTGTTAATGGAGCATTATTTAGGTGAAAAACGAGTTCAACTGGTTTTAAATCCTGACTACAGTATTTCCAGTGAGCAGGCGCAATTGTTTATAAATGCTTTAGAAGATTTAAAGAAGACCATTCCTATCCAATATATTTTAGGTGAAACAGAATTTTACGGATTGCCATTTAAAGTTAATGAACATACTTTAATTCCGAGACCTGAAACTGAAGAGTTGATTAGCTCAATTGTGAAAGATGTCACTTCGAGCACAGTCGAGAAGTCTTTAAAAATCCTCGACATAGGTACAGGAACAGGCTGTATTGCAATTTCGTTAGCAAAGCATCTTCCGGAAGCAAAAGTTCATGCTCTTGATGTTTCTATAGGTGCTTTAGAAGTGGCGAAGCAAAATGCGGAACTAAATGAAGTTGACGTTCAATTTATCTATGATGATATTTTAAACCCTCGTTATGCTGAACTTGTTTCAGCATCTCATAATTTTGACATCATCGTGTCCAATCCGCCTTATGTTAGACATCTGGAAAAATCTGAAATAAAACCTAATGTACTCGACAACGAACCGCATTTAGCCTTGTTTGTTGATGATGACAATCCCTTACAATTTTATAAAGCCATTTGTGAATTTACACGAATCAATTTAAAAAAAGGCGGAACACTGTATTTTGAAATCAACGAGTATTTAGGAACAGAAATGATTCAGTTGCTTAACGACTATGGTTTCAAATCAGTACAATTAAAAACCGATCTGTTTGGTAAAGACCGAATGATTAAAGGTGTGAAACCAGTTGAATAAAAAGCTGATAAAAAGACTGAAAAGAACCATAAAATTGGACTTCAATTTAGTATATTGGAAGCTCTAAAAAGAGAACTAAACCCAATTTTTTTTCACGACGATTTTAATGAGTATAGAAACACAAATTCAATCCCTTAGAGACGAATTACGAGAGCATAATTACAACTATTATGTTTTAGACAATCCAACAATAGACGATTTTGAGTTTGATATGAAACTCAAGCAACTTCAGGAATTAGAGGCTAAACATCCTGAGTTTTACGATCCTAATTCGCCAAGTTTACGAGTAGGAGGAGAAATCACTAAAAATTTCGAAACTGTTGTTCATGAGCATCGCATGTATTCTTTAGATAATTCGTATTCAAAAGAGGATTTATTAGATTGGGAAAAGCGGATTGAAAAGATTGTTGATGGTACAGTAGAATTTGTATGTGAATTAAAATATGATGGAGCCTCTATTAGTCTTACTTATGAAAACGGTAGCTTGTTAAGAGCTGTCACACGAGGCGATGGAACCCAAGGTGACGATGTAACTGCTAACGTTAAAACCATAAAATCTGTGCCTTTGCAACTTAAAGGGGATTATCCTGATAAGTTTGATATTCGAGGTGAAATTGTCTTGCCATTTGAAGGCTTTCATAAAATGAATGAAGAACGTCTTGAAGCAGGAGAGGAGCCATACCGAAATCCGAGAAACACAGCTTCCGGAAGTTTGAAATTACAGGATAGTGCAGAAGTTGCCAAACGACCTTTAGAATGTTTGTTATACAACATTACTGGAAGATATTTAGGATTTTCTACGCAATTTGAAAGTCTTGAGAAAGCAAGGCAAATGGGATTTAAAGTGCCAGAAGCTGCAACATTGGCTAAATCTGTTGATGAGGTTTTAGAGTTTGTTGAATACTGGAATGTGCATCGTCATGATTTACCTTATGAAACCGATGGCGTTGTTGTTAAAGTGAATAATTTACAACAACAGGATGAGTTGGGTTATACAGCCAAAGCACCACGTTGGGCTATGGCTTACAAGTTTAAAGCCGAACAGGTATCAACGCGATTAAATGAAATTACCTACCAGGTTGGTCGTACAGGAGCCATTACTCCAGTTGCTAATTTAGAACCTGTTGAATTGGCAGGAACGACTGTGAAACGTGCATCATTACATAATGCAGATCAAATTGAAAAACTAGACATCAGAGAAGGTGATGAGGTGTATGTTGAAAAAGGAGGTGAAATTATTCCGAAGATAATTGCGGTCGATTTAAGTAAGCGTCCATCAGAATCGCAACCTACACAATATATTACGAATTGTCCGGAATGTCAAACCGAATTGGTAAGGCAGGAAGGTGATGCCAAACATTATTGTCCGAATTACAACGGTTGCAAACCTCAAATCGTAGGGAGAATTCAGCATTTTATATCAAGAAAAGCAATGGATATTGAAGGTTTGGGAGGAGAAACCGTTGCACTTTTAGTAAATGAAGGCTTGATTTCTAATTATTCAGACTTATATACTTTAACAAAAGAGCATGTATTGCCATTAGATCGCATGGCTGAAAAAAGTGCTGAAAACTTAATCAATGGAATTGAAGCATCAAAACAAATTCCTTTTGAACGTGTGTTGTTTGCCTTAGGAATTCGCTATGTTGGTGAAACTGTCGCCAAAAAACTGGCAAAACATTACAAAACTATCGAAGCTATAGCTAATGCTTCAACTGAAGATTTAATAGCTGTTGATGAAATTGGAGAGCGTATTGCTCAAAGCGTTGTGGAGTTCTTTGCTTCTGAAGAGAATACACGTCATATTGATAAATTGAAAGCTTACGGACTTCAGTTAGCGTTATCTGCTGAAACATTAGCTAATCAAACCGATAAATTAAAAGGACTGTCTATTGTCGTGTCTGGAGTTTTTGAAACTGTATCCAGAACAGAATTAAAAAAACTAATTGAAGATAACGGTGGAAAAGTGTCTTCATCCATTTCATCTAAAACTAATTATGTTGTCGCTGGTGCAAATATGGGACCAAGTAAACGAGTCAAAGCTGAATCACTTAAGATTCCAGTTTTGTCTGAAGCTGATTTTCTAACATTTATTAAGTAAGTTCTTACAATTAAATGCATTTTATCGATTAAATAAGATTTTAATCGTTTAATTCTTCGTGTTTTATATATTTGCTTTGTTATTAATTCAACACATTTATGCATATAGGGAATTTTTTAGGGACACTAATATTAGCCCTTAGTTTATTTTTTCTAGGATTACAATTTCAAGGAATGGAAATCGAAGCTGCAGGAGTAAGAGCTCTAACAGTTACTTTGTTGCTGTTTTTGTATGTCATCAGGGTAAAAGATAAACATCTTTTTTTCTTATTGTTTTTGATTTTCTTTTCCATAGCAGAAATCTTTAATTATATCACTTGGGTTGTGAATATAGATCCAATTCCTGAAATAGACTATTTCTATTATATTGGTAATTTACTTTACATTATATCTTATTTGTTTCTGATAGCAAGAATAACTTATGAAATGAATTTAAAAAAAGCATTTCTAAAATTTCCAGTTCAAATAGGTTTGTTAGTAATTCTTGGATTCTTTTTTGTGTATTTTGTTTCAGACACTACAAAAAAAGAACTTGGAAATAATGAATATTATCTGGAGTTGCTTTATAATGCAGTTGTTATGTTTCTAATGGCTATTGCTCTCGTGAACTATATGTATCGCGATGATAAAAAGTCAATGAATTTATTGATAGGAACAATTTGTATTATGTTTTCAGAAGTCATTCAGCTGGCTTACTTTTATATAGCTGATTTTAATTTGCTGAATGTATTGTGTTCTATGTTTTTAGTATTTGCGTTTTTGTTCTTCTACTTACAATCTCGTTTAAAACACAGAAAAATAATTGATTATCAGCAGCACCAGGATGTGCATATTGAAAGCTAAAAACGTTTACCAACAACAGGAATATCTTTCCTGTAAATCATCAAAATAATTCCAGAGAGTACAAATGTTACGATAGCTGTACCAAACAAAACACCGCCATCACCATTTATTACAACTCCCAGTTGTGTGAGATGCATTGTAATTGCACCACTAATGATTGCTAGTGTTAATAATGCTCCTGCCCAAGCTGTTTTCCTAATAAGTAATAAGATTCCTGCTGTAAGTTCGGCTATACCAATGATAATTCTGCCAAAGGGTTCTAATCCTGCTTTTGTAAAAATATAAACGCTATCTGGATGCGCTGTAAATTTAAAACGTAAGGTTTGAATCAGAATAATTGCGACTGTAATTCTTAAAACTAAGGGGAAATATGTTCTCATGAGGTTTGGCTGGTTTTCTTGTTTAGACGAAGACCATTTGAAAAACTGCCATAATCGGATGAAATCATTAAAATAATCGATAAAAAGTAATAAAAAACCGTTTAAGTGTAATTATTTTTATATATTTGCTTACCTACTTATTACAGATATCATGAAAAAAGTCCGCAAATTTACACCAAATTTGATATTGGTTATCATTCTTACAGTCATTGTATTGTGTTCTGCTGTTGCAACTTATTTTGATTCTATCATGGTTTCTAAAACCGTTAAACTCATAACAGTTACAATTCTAATGACCTTTTATTTTTGTCAGTTAAACAAAATGGCAAATGTGTTTTTAACGACTTTTCTTTTATTTTTTATTGGTGATGCTTTTGCTGTATTTAGTTTTGGAGAAGTCATGTTAAAGCTTTCTAAAAGCATGTATATTGGAGCTTATTTACTTCTGATTTTTGTGTTACTTGGAAAGGTCAAAAAAATTAAATTTAACGGATTGGTATCTGTGTATTTGATTCTTGTACTTTTATTAAATTCCTATTTTTTATACGTACTGTATGAAGTTGCTAAAGAAAACTTTGTCGATGAGGTTAATCTGGCGCTTTATGTGTTTCATGGCATTAGCTTAATAGCATTGATGTATTTTTCATTTGCTGTATATTTAAGTAAAGAAACGGGACAATCCATTACATTTTTATTAATGGTGTTTTGCCTGGTTTTTTCTGATGTTTTGAATTATATAAACACCTTGTACATCTATTACTGGTTGTTTGAAGTCTTTGAACAAGCACTTCATATAAGTGGTTTATTCTTACTTTATAAGTACGTATATGATCATCACAAGATGGTTAATAATGAGAAGAAAATGAATTTAAGCGACTATTTTATAAAGACGTCTCAGTATTTAAGAGACATTAAAGTAGAAGAGGTTCGTAAGGCTTAAACGGTTATACAACAATAGACGTTCCGTTTGCTGATTTATTCTTATGCGAATCAAAATAAAAATCAATTCTACCTAAATTGATTCCGTAGCAACCTACCTGATTTACCAATGTATTTTTTCCTTCAGAGTTTTTCACAATAGTAGGTTTGTCTAAGAAGGTATGCGTATGTCCACCAATTATTAAGTCTATATCCTTAGTAGCTTCAGCAAGTTTCAAATCACTTATTTTATCTGGTAAATGGGAATAGCTATAACCTAAATGCGATAAACAAATGATTAAATCGCACTGTTCATCTTCTTTCAAAATACGACTCATTTCCTGAGCAGATTCCGTAGGATCATTATAGACGGTTTCTTTATATAAGTTCTTGTCAACTAAACCTTGAAGCTCAACACCTAATCCAAAAATTCCAATTTTAATACCTTCTTTACTTATAATTTTATAAGGTTTTACATGAGCATCCATAATGGTATTTGAAAAATCATAGTTGGCCGAAACAAAGTCAAAATCTGCATGCGGTAATTGGGCATAAAGTCCGTCAATTCCATTATCAAAATCATGATTTCCAATCGTAGCCACATCATAGTTGAGCATACTCATTAATTTAAACTCTATTTCTCCACCATAATAATTGAAATACGGCGTACCTTGAAAAATATCTCCAGCATCTAACAACAGCGTGTTTGGATTTTCTTTTCTGATAGATTCGATTAAACTGGCACGTCTTGCCACGCCTCCTTTATTTGGATTACGACCATCTTCAGGACCAAATGGATCAATATGACTATGCACATCGTTAGTATGTAGAATGGTAATCTTTGTTTGTGACGATTTAAATGATGATAACCCAATACCTCCAAGTCCGATTAAAGCTGAAGCTGCAGCTGTTTGTTGAATAAAGTCTCTTCGTTTCATAAAGTTATTGTTTTATCTGATAAAATCGATCGTCGATGACAGGAGCAATGGTATCTTTTTTTGTAAAATAATCGATAAGTACATTTCTAATTTTATAATTGAGAACGTAAAGACTATCGTTGGGTTTAAAAAACGTCATTCGATCACCTCCATTATATAAATAATCATTTGTCGCAACGTAATAGGTTTTATTAGCATCAATAGGCTTGCCGTTAATTGTGGCAGATTTTAGCTGAAGCGCTTCATCTAAAACAATTTGCAATCCGTGAACTGGATGTGCTCGTTGTTCTCTAACCAGATACGCTACCAGTTCATTCACTTTGTTACCTTTCATTTTTACAACCACTACCGAATTTTCAAAAGGCATCACATTATAAGCAGTTCTGGTAGTAATATCACCTTTAGAAACAATGGCTCGTATGCCTCCATGATTGAGCAAGACAAAATCGATATCCTGTCCTGTTCTCGATTTGAACACAGGATTAGATTCTTCGTAAACCGCATCTGCCATCATATTACCAATCGCAGTATTAAATTCACCATCAGTTTTAGAGTAGGTGTCTTTTGCATAAGAAATTACACTATCAAGACTTTTGTTTATCTGAATTCTGTAAGGTTTTATAAAGTTTTCTATAGACTGTTTGGTCTTAAGACTATCTGTTATAGCTATTTGCCGACCTTCAATTTTATAAAGGTGTTTAGATTGGCACGACGTAAATAGAATTAAGGATAAGCATGTTAAAAAAAAGATGTTTTTCATAGGTGATTTATGCAATCGTTAACAAAACATGCAGCTACTTTTTTACTACATTTGTACAAAGCATAAAGATAAATGATTTTAAAGGCATTTAAGGCAAATTCTAATCAAAAATATATTAACAAATTGCTAAATGCACGTCAGGTTGCTGTTAGTAATACGAAGATGAATTCGGTTGGTGTTATTTTGAATATGAATGAATTTTCAGATTTTGAAGCCTTTAGAACTTTTTTTAAAAAGCTTGGTATTTTGCCTGCAAAGACAAAAATAATTGCATTCGTTGAAGATGCTAAAGATGCAAATCCGCTTTGGGATACGTATTTTAATCCGAAAGACTTTGGTTGGAAAGGCAAAATAAACAACATCGATTTACAATCGTTTATTGACACAAAATTTGATGTTTTGATAAGCTATTATACAAAAGAAAGTTTGGAGTTGAAGCTAATAACGGCAGCTTCAAAAGCCAACTTTAAAGTCGGTTTAATTAAAGAAGACAAACGCATATACGACTTGATGATAGATGTTCATACAAAACAATTTACACTCTTTATGAGTGAACTGACTAAATATTTACACGTTTTAAATAAAATATAAATGACAAAATTTCAAGGCACAGGAATCGCTATAATTACACCTTTCAATGATGATTTATCTGTAGATCATTCTGCATTAGCTAATCTGGTTAATTTTAATATTGAAAATGGTACAGATTACATCGTTATATCTGGCACTACAGGAGAAAGTGTTACCATCACCAAAAGTGAAAAAAAAGACATTATTGATACCATAGTTAAGGCAAATAATAACAGAGTTCCTTTGGTTTTAGGAATTGGAGGCAACAATACAGCTGAGGTTATTCAAGAAATTAAAACGACCGATTTGTCTGCTATTGATGCCATTTTATCGGTTTCGCCATATTACAGCAAGCCAACTCAGGAAGGCATCTATCAGCATTTTAAAGCCATTTCTGCCGCGTGTCCAATCGACATCATTTTATATAATGTTCCTGGCAGAACGTCTTCAAATGTAACACCAGAAACAACTTTACGACTGGCAAATGATTTTAGTAATATCATCGCAGTTAAAGAAGCTGGAAATAATGTACACCAGTATTTAAAATTATTAAGAGATAAGCCAGACGATTTCTCTATAATTTCAGGAGACGACGATTTAGTTCTGGGTGTTGTTCTAGCTGGTGGAGCAGGTGTGATTTCAGTAATCGGACAAGCTTTGCCGAAGCAATTTTCTAAAATGATCCGTTTGGGATTAGAAGGAAACGCAAAAGAAGCCTTTGAGATTCACTTTCAATTAATGGATATTACGAGCTTGATTTTTTCTGAAAATAATCCTGCAGGTATAAAAGCTGTCTTAGAACAGCTCAATCTTGCAAAACCAAACGTGAGATTGCCATTAGTACAGGCATCAGATAATCTCAAAACAGCCATAAAAGAAGCGCTCGAAGTACTTCATTGATTCCTAAAAAGTTAAATTATACTTAAACATACTTAAGCTCTGTTTTCAACGTTTATTTTAGCACTAAATAATTGTTTTTATAATACGTTATAAATACGTACTTTTGCAACCTGTTTTTTATTTATGAAGAAAATTCTTTACATCCTTTTATTAGTTATCACAGTATCATCTTGTAGTGAGTACCAAAAAGCCTTAAAATCTGAAGACGTTAAAACGAAATTAGATATGGCAACACAACTATTTGAAGAAGGTAAGTATTCTAAAGCCAACAAGCTTTTCGGACAGGTAATCCCGAAGTACAGAGGAAAGCCTCAAGCGGAACGGTTGATGTTTATGAGTGCTATGTCTTCATATCAATTAAAAGATTATTACATAGCTGGCTATCATTTTGAGCGATTTGAAAATAGTTACCCTAAAAGTGAAAAAGCTGAAGAAGCTTCATTTTTATCAGCTAAAAGCTATTATGAATTGTCTCCTGTGTATTCAAAAGAACAAAAGGAAACAGTTGAAGCTCTCGAAAAATTACAGTTGTTTATTAACAAATATCCAAATTCTCAATTTTTGGCTGAAGCCAACAAACTTATTAAAGAACTGGATTTTAAATTAGAGCGAAAGGCATTCGAAATAGCAAAGCAGTACAATAAAATTGCTTATTTTGAATCTTCAGATTACGAAGCAGCTATCAAAGCATTTGATAATTTTTTAGTCGATTATCCAGGAACCAGCTTTAGAGAAGAGGCTATGTTTTACCGTTTAGATTCAGCTTACAGACTTGCAATTAACAGTGTGCGAAGAAAAAAAGAAGAACGATTAAATATCGCAAAAGGGTATTACAACACCTTTAAAAAATATTATCCTAATTCAGAACGTACTGAGGAAGTGACTAAGATGAATGAGGAATTAGAAACCCAATTAGAACAATTCAATACCCAAAGTTAATCATATACCATTATGACAGATTTAAAGAAAACCAATGCTCCTGTAACAACATTAACGTATGATAGAAACGTTATTGACGAACCTACAGATAATATCTATGAAGCGATTTCTGTAATCTCTAAAAGAGCAGAACAAATCAACACTGATATTAGAAGAGAATTAGTAGATAAGTTAGAAGAATTTGCTACTTACAATGACAGTCTTGAAGAAATCTTTGAAAACAAAGAGCAGATTGAAGTATCAAAATTCTACGAAAAATTACCAAAACCACACGCGTTAGCAGTACAAGAATGGTTAGATGATAAAATCTACTACAGAAATACTGACGACGACGTCCAGGAATAATCAGCATGTCTATTTTAAGCGGCAAAAACATACTATTAGGCATTACTGCTGGTATTGCTGCTTATAAAACAGCTGGCCTGGTCAGGTTATTTATAAAAGCAGGTGCTAACGTAAAGGTCGTTATGACACCTGCTTCTAAAGACTTCATTACACCTTTAACACTTTCTACTTTATCTAAAAATCCTGTGCATTCTTCGTTTACAAATGACGAAGATGATAATGCCATGTGGAATAATCACGTAGAGCTCGGACTTTGGGCTGATTTATTCGTAATTGCTCCTGCAACAGCTAATACCTTGTCGAAAATGGCACATGGTACTTGCGATAACTTGTTGTTAGCAACCTATCTTTCAGCTAAATGTCCAGTGTATTTTGTACCTGCGATGGACTTGGACATGTACAAACATCCATCT
>JAAEZL010000017.1:0-6039 GCA_018222875.1 Algicola sp. | reverse complement strand
AATGTTTTTAAACGCAAAAATCTTCTGGTAATGTCAAGATTACCGCGACTTCAGCAGAATTAGCAATTGGTTTGGTTAGCGAAGGCCGAATGGTTGAACCAGAAGATATCGTTTCGTTTATTGAAAAAGATATTTTAGATCAGCTTCCGCTTAGAGGGAAAAAAGTACTTATAACTGGTGGTCCAACTTATGAAGCGATTGATCCTGTACGTTTTATTGGAAATCATTCCAGTGGTAAAATGGGATTTGAAATCGCCAAAGCTGCCGCTAACTTAGGAGCTGAAGTTGTGCTTATTTCAGGACCAACGCATCAAAGTGTTTCACATAATCTAATAGAAGTTAATCCTGTGACAAGTGCTTCAGAGATGTATGACGCTGCCCATTTGCATTTTAAGTCGGTAGATATCGCCATTCTTTCTGCTGCAGTTGCAGACTACAAACCAAAAAATGTTTCAGATAAAAAAATAAAAAAGGCAAACGCAACGTTTAGTATTGAACTAGAGAAGACAAAAGACATTTTGAAATCTTTAGGTGCCATTAAGCAACATCAGTTTTTAGTCGGTTTTGCTTTAGAAACAAATGATGAAATTAAAAACGCCAAAGGCAAGCTGGAAGCTAAAAATTTAAACCTTATTGTATTAAATTCACTAAATGATAAAGGAGCAGGTTTTGGTGGTTCGACAAATAAAGTTACTTTTATAACAGATACGGAAGAGGTGATAGAGCACCAGTTAAAATCTAAAACAGAAGTTGCAAAAGATCTAATGCAGCAAATTATGACACAACAGTATGCGTAAATTCATTTATTTATTAGTAGTAACATGTTCATTGCAATCATTTTCACAAGAACTTAATTGTGAGGTCATTGTGAATGCTCAACTGACAGGTAATGAAAACGTACAGGTTTTTAAAACACTTGAACGTCAACTTGTAGAATTTATCAATAATACGACGTGGACAGAAAAAGCATTTAAGCCTCAGGAACGCATTAATTGTAGTATGGTCATTAATGTGACAGATTATAACAATGATAATTTTCAGGCTACAATTCAGGTGCAATCTTCAAGACCTGTTTTTGGTTCTTCCTACAGCACTCCTGTTTACAACTATAATGATAAAGATTTTAATTTTCAGTATTTAGAGTTTCAAAACATGGTGTATAATGCCAATCAGTTTGAATCTAATCTAATTTCCGTTTTAGCTTTTCATGTGTACATGATTTTAGGAATGGATGCAGATACGTTTGCTCTTAAAGGTGGAGATGAATATTATGCTCAGGCTCAGGTGATTTCAAATTATTCTCAACAAGGAAATTACAGTGGATGGAAACTTGAAGACGGTAACCAGTCGCGTTTTATTTTAATTGATAATGTATTATCTGACACCTATAAAGAATTCAGAAATGTGCTTTATGATTACCATAGAAAAGGGCTTGACGAAATGAGCAATGATGCTAAAGAAGGTAAACTATCTGTTGCCAAAAGTTTATCTGCATTAAAAGAAATGAATAACAGACGACCAAATTCGTATTTGATGCGTGTGTTTTTTGATGCTAAAGCTGAAGAGATCGCAGATATTTTCAGTGGTGGACCAACGGTTAATATTTCAGATTTAGTATCTACGTTAACCAGAATTGCTCCAATGCACGCTTCAAAATGGCGTAATATTAATTTCTAGAGTTTACGTTTTTATCCTTATTTTTAAACTTACAATTTAAACTGAACACTAAGACCTAAATTAGTTGTTCAATGTTGTCATTTAACTCGTTATATGCTTACCAATTTAACCATAAAAAACTATGCGCTCATTGATGAATTACACGTGAGTTTCAAAACCGGACTTACCATCATCACAGGAGAAACAGGAGCAGGAAAATCTATTCTTTTAGGTGGATTATCTCTTGTTCTGGGAAAACGAGCAGACTTGAGTCAAGTGAAAGACAACTCAAAAAAATGTGTCATTGAAGCTACGTTTGATATCGCAAAATATGATTTAAAGTCGGTTTTTAAAGCCGAAGATCTCGATTACGAATCGCAAACAATCATAAGAAGAGAAATTTTACCTTCAGGGAAATCAAGAGCATTTATTAACGATACGCCTGTTAATCTGGATAGTTTACAAATTTTAGGAGAACGCTTACTCGATATCCATTCGCAACACCAGACCATACAACTTACTAATGATAATTTTCAGTTTCAGGTCATTGATGCATTGGCTAAAAATGAAAAATCTTTAGAGGTGTACAGTACTTTATTAAAAGAATTTAAACAATTTAAAAAGGAACTTAACAACCTTCAGGATAAAAAAAATACAGCGTTAAAAGAGTTAGATTATCATACATTTTTACTGAAAGAATTGGAAGACGCTAAGCTGGTTGAAGGAGAGTTGGAAGGTTTAGAAGCAGAATACGAAACCCTTAATAATGTTGAGGAGATTAAAGAAAAACTAGCCTTGTCTCATAATTTGATAAGCAATGAAGACGTAGGAATTATTACAAGCCTTACGGAATTAAAAAATCAGTTTTCAAAGCTTTCAGGCTATTCTAGTCAGTACCACTCAATTTTTGAACGCATTCAAAGTAGCTTGATTGAACTGGATGATGTGTATTCAGAAATTGAAAATCTACAGGAACAGTTGGAAGCCGATCCTAATCGATTAGAACAGGTTACTGCTAAGCTTCAAATTATTAATAATTTACTGCAAAAGCATACTGTGTCAACTATTGAAGAACTGCTTCAGATTAAAGACGACTTGAGTTCAAAGGTTTTTGAAACGGAAAACTTAGATGCTGTCATTTCAGAAAAAGAAGCTGCAATTAAGACACTTAAAACTAAATTAATGGCAGAAGCTGAAGCTATCCGGAAAAACAGAATAGCCATTATTCCTAAATTAAGTTCTCAGTTAGAATCCATTTTGGCCAACTTAGGAATGCCAAATGCCAAATTTAATATTCAAGTAGAACCAGCAAGTTCTTTTTTATTTAACGGAAGAGATGAGCTTCAGTTTTTGTTTTCAGCAAATAAAGGAGGTCAGTTTAACGAACTTAAAAAGTCGGCTTCTGGTGGAGAATTATCAAGAATTATGCTGGCTATTAAATCTATTTTGTCTAAATACATGCAATTACCTACCATTATGTTTGATGAAATAGACACTGGTGTTTCTGGAGAAATTTCAAATAAAATGGCGACAATAATGCAGCAGATGAGTAAAACCATGCAAGTGTTCACCATCACACATTTACCGCAAATTGCAGCCAAAGGTGATACGCATTTTAAAGTATTTAAAGAAGATATCAATAATGTGACACAAACACAACTTAAGCAACTAAATCCAAATGATCGCATTGTGGAAATAGCACAAATGTTAGGCGGAACCGATACGTCATCATCGGCAATAGCTCATGCTAAAGAATTACTAAATTAAAAACAAAAAGATTAAAGTCTATAGTTCAAAGTTTTATTAACTTTGAAACAAATAACAATAATTCATCATTACAACTAACAACTAAACACAATTAGTATGTCATATAATTTATTAAAAGGAAAAAAAGGAATCATATTTGGAGCGTTAGATGAAAACTCTATCGCCTGGAAAACTGCTGAACGTGTTCACGAAGAAGGAGGCACTTTTGTACTAACAAATGCTCCAATTGCCATGCGAATGGGACAAATAAATGAGTTGGCAGAAAAAACAGGTTCTCAAATTATTCCTGCTGATGCAACGTCTGAAGAAGATTTACAAAACCTTGTAGAGCAGTCTATGGAAATCCTTGGTGGTAAAATTGATTTTGTTTTACATTCTATTGGAATGTCTGTAAACGTTAGAAAAGGACGACCATATACAGATCAAAAGTACGATTGGACTCAAAAAGGAACTGATGTTTCTGCAATGTCTTTTCACAAAGTGATGCAAACACTCTACAAAGCTGATGCCATGAAC
Source organism: Algicola sp. (assembly GCA_018222875.1). Taxonomy (GTDB): domain Bacteria; phylum Bacteroidota; class Bacteroidia; order Flavobacteriales; family Flavobacteriaceae; genus Psychroserpens. The sequence continues at coordinate 2,100 of JAAEZL010000017.1, read as the reverse complement.
GAATGGGGAAGTATTGTTGCTCTAACCTATATGGCAGCACAACGCGTGTTTCCAGATTATAACGATATGGCAGACAACAAAGCTTATTTAGAGAGTATTGCTCGTAGTTTTGGTTATTTCTTCGGAAGAGATAAAAAGGTGAGAGTCAATACCATTTCACAATCTCCAACGCCAACAACTGCAGGTCAAGGCGTAAAAGGATTTGATGGATTCATTTCTTATGCTGAAAAAATGTCTCCTCTTGGAAATGCTACAGCAATGGATTGCGCTAACTATACCATTACATTGTTTAGCGATTTAACAAAACGAGTAACCTTGCAGAATTTATACAATGATGGTGGTTTCAGTAACATGGGAGTTAGTGATGCTGTTATGGATAAATTTGTTGAATAACTAAAAAGAAACATTTATATAAAACCACTTATCTCATGATTTAGTGGTTTTTTTTATGCTTAATTTGAAATGAGATTTTTTAATTACTACATTTAGATATCTAAAAGAATTTTACAAATTACTATGAAAAGCAACTCCGTAGTATTACTTGCTATATGTCTATTGTTGAGTGTACGAGTGATTCATTCGCAATCCAATTTTATTGATAGAGCATCAGACTTGGGAATTGGTGTGTCTTGTGGAGATGTTCCCATTGGAAACGGCATTAGTTTTTATGATTACAATAGTGATGGTTGGGATGATGTGACGTTGGCTACTCAAGCTGGTGATCCTATTCGTTTTTTTAAAAATATAAATGGCGTTTTTCAGGAAGAAACGCTCAATATTCCAATTAATACGTCTCAGATAAAACAGATCAACTGGGTTGATTATGACAACGATGGACATATAGATTTATACGCGACAAGCAACATTAGTGGAAACAAATTGTACCGAAATGATGGAAGTTTTAATTTTAGTGATGTGACGGCTGAATCTCAATTGCCAACAGCCAATGTTTTTACATATGGAGCATCTTGGGGAGATTATAATAACGATGGGTTTTTAGATGTTTTTTTGAGCAATAGGGATGTTGCATTAGTTGTTCCAAACTATTTATATCGAAACAATGGCAATGGTACGTTTACTAATGTTAGTGAAACTGCAGGAATTATAAATACTGGTAATTTGTCTTTTTGCTCTGCTTTTTTCGATTTTAATAATGATGGCTGGCAGGATATTTATGTCTCTAAAGATAGAATTGAAAATAAAAACATCTTGTATAAAAACAATGGAGATGGTACATTTTCTGATGTAAGCGAAGCTGCTAATACCGATTTATACATTGATGCCATGTCTGTAACTATTGAAGATTACAATAGTGATGGCTGGTTAGATATTTACGTAACAAATACTCAGGAAGGCAATGTTTTTTTGAAGAATAATGGTGATGAAACCTTTACCAATGTCGCCATTACTAACGGAACAACCTTTAACAGCATTGCTTGGGGAGCAGTTTTTTTAGATGCTGAAAATGATATGGATCTCGATATCTATGTCAGCGGATTACTCGATGGTTCAAACCCGAGTTTTCTTTCTGCTGCTCTTTATGAAAATGATGGAGCTGGAAACTTTACAATACCTTCAGAAGGGTTTATAAATGATACCAGAGAAAGCTATGCGAATGCCATTGGAGATGCTGATAATGATGGTTTCCCTGAAATAGCTGTCGCTAATGCTGATAATGAACATGTTTTTCTTTGGAAAAATGAAGCAGCTTCAACAAATAACTGGCTTCAAGTAAAATTAGAAGGCGTTCAAAGTAATAAAAGTGGAGTAGGTTCATTTATTGAAATTGCAATCAATGGTGAAAAACAATACAGATACACACTTTGTGGTGAAGGCTATTTAGCACAAAATTCTGCCACTGAAGTTTTTGGTTTAGGAACCAATAGTAGTATCGATTATGTAAGAGTGACCTGGTTAAGCGGTTTGGTAGATGAGATCACAAATGTTTCAGCTAATCAACTATTAACTATAGTTGAAGGTTCAAATCTGCTTTCTAATAATGAATACAGTATAAAGCCTATTAAATTGATACCTAACCCTGTTGTTGATGTGTTAAAAATCATTTCAGAAGAACCCGTTGAAGCTGTAGAAGTTTATAGC